>NZ_JBJZOR010000011.1:0-138492 GCF_046269225.1 Acinetobacter sp. TY2 | reverse complement strand
TTCACGCCACCGATCTATAGCGGTCAAAGTGTGCAAGTGATCTACACCGATCCAACAGCGCAAAACGATAGCAATGCCATCCAAGATGCGAGCGGTAACGATACGGCAGGCTTTAACGAAACGGTGGATGCCGGTGACAACGGTTCGACGCAAAAAGACACAACACCACCGACAGTACAAGCAATTATAGACGATGCTACTCATATAACCGTGACTTCAAATGAGATCGGCTTAATTGAAATTACGGATATGCAAGGTAACGTTATTGGTCTCGGTGTAGCTAAAGATGGAATCACAGAAGTAATTTTAAAACGTCCATTAGTAGATGGTGAAAATATTAAAGTAACAGTGACTGATCCGTCTGGAAATATTGATGATACGACTATTCAAGCAGGTGATGTTACTGGACCAATTTTAGATACTGCAGAGGTAAATACTTTCGGTCAATTGGTTCTAACTTTCAATGAAGTGCTTAATGCAGGTAATCCTCCACAAGCCAATGATTTCACGGTGAATGTGAATGGCGTAGATCGTATACCCAATACTGTAACGATCAATGGTAAAGAGGTGACATTGAGTTTTGTACCACCAATTTATAGTGGTCAAAAAGTTGAGGTGAGTTACGAAGACCCAACGGTAGGTAAGAATGATGTTAATGCAATCCAAGATGTTGTAGGTAATGACACGAACAGCTTCACTGAAGATGTTGGACTTAATAATTCATCTGTATTAGACCCTTCAAAATTTAAGTTAGAAATTACAGGTGTTTATGATTATGTTGATCAAGTTGGTGGTAGTCCATTAATTACACCAGAATCGATTGTGAATGGAGGATTTAGCAATGAAGCTTCACCTGTTATTACGGGTAAAGCGGCTGCACTGAGTCAACTCACTATTACGATTAATTCAGTCAATTATACTGTTATTACGGATGCATCTGGTTTTTGGACATTTGATTTCAAAACACACAATCCTCCTTTGATTTTAAATGAGGGAAATGTAGTCATTACAATTACAGATGGTACAGATACACTTTCCTTTAATTATGAGTTGGATACAAAACTTGAGCTTCCAGAATTAACCTTGAGTCAAGATACAGGTATAAATCAAACTGATTTTATTACCAATAATGGACAAATCGATGTATCTAAAATTGAGGTTGGTGCAACATGGTTCTACTCAGTTAAGGGGGGAGCATGGGAGCTTGGTCAAGGCGCATCCTTTAATTTAAAAGATGATGGGCTATATGCTGTTGGTGATATTAAAGTTCAAGTGATCGATAAGGCTGGAAATATTGTAGAGGTTACTTACAATAAAGCTTTGACTCTAGATACCAATCCACCTGTTCCACTGACTGCGACGCTTGCTGAAGATACTGCGGTAGTTGGTGATCGAGTGACAAGTAATGGGCTGCTACAGATAGGTAATGTAGAGGCAGGTACAAAAGTCTATATTCAAATTAAAGGTGGAGCTTGGACTGAGGTCATTGCAAATGGAAATGTATATAGCTATGACTTGCCTGTAGGAAGTTATGCAAAAGGTGATATTTTACTTAAACAAGTAGATGTTGCGGGCAATGAAAGCGTTATTTCAGATCTAAATCCAATTGTTATTGATAAGACTGCGAATCAAGTGACGGTGACTTTAGAAGATACTGGCGTCTTGGATCCAACAGGTACAACAGTTACAACCAAAAATCCGATTATTACCATTTCAAATGTTGAAACTGGCGCTAAACTTTACTATACAAAAGATAATGGCGCAGCCGTAGAAATCACCACTAAAGATAGCCAAGGTAACTATATTTTAGTGTTACCAGCAGGTAATTATTCAGCAAATACTTTTAATTTTTACCAAATAGATTTGGCGGGAAATAAGAGTATTAATCAAAGTTTATCTAATTTCGTCATTGATATGACAATAGAACCTGTTGTTATTACTGATCTATCCGATAACTTAAATGGCGATGTAAATACCAATAAAATACCTTCGGGTTCATTGGTAAATAAAAATGATTTTACACTTTCAGGAACGGCAGAAGCAGGTTCAAGTGTAGAAATTTCTATTAATGGCGTAGTGATTACGACAACACCTGTTCAGGCTGATGCGACTGGTAAATGGACGTTTGATTTCTCTGCTGCAAATCCTGCATTAACAGGTTTCTTTGAAAATGGTGTGTTAAAAGACGGCAACTATACGATTACGGCAAAATCTACTGATATTGCCGGAAATATCTCGGCACCATCTGTGGGTTATATTGTAAATGTCGATACGCATATTCAAGCGCCAACACTAGATGCTGTTACAGGAGATAATAGTATCAGCTCTGCTGAGTATATTTCAGGAATCAAATTGTCTGGAACTGCGGAAGCAGGAAGTACGGTTTATGTACAATGGCGAAATCCAGCCGGTACAGATTTTTTAACAGGACCAGACATTTCGGGTGTATTTCTTGATGATAATACGATAAAAATTCATTCAAGTTCTGGCACAAATGGAACATATATAATTAAATATGGAACTGAGTCTATTACTGGTAATTTGTCTAGTCTAGCTAATGGAATTATTGATTTACCAACCAATATTCCAGTGGGAACAGCAATCACAATAGAAATTAGTTCAGGATTATTTAAAAATTCTTTGATATTGAATAATACTATTTTTGAATATTCGACTACTGCGGATGTAAATGGTAAATGGACTGTACCTGTGGCGGGTCTGCCATCAATTCCTGGTTATTCTAGTGATGCTCATATCCATGTATCTTCACAAGATCAGGCTGGTAATATCAGTTCATCTATAGATCGTACAGTTCCTATTACGCGTACAGAATCGGCAACCATTAATGTGATTGCGGGTGATGACATTATTAATGCAACTGAATGGACTGGTTTACAAAACAGTTTTATTGTTACAGGAACAATTGCAGATAAAAACTTACTGAGTAGCTTGTTTTTATTTGTTCAAGATGCGAATGGTAATGATGTAAATGTAGGTATTGGACTAAATAATTTTGTAAATGTTACGATCACTGGTAATACATGGACAGCGACACTCAACGCTACAAATGTTAAAGATAATTTCAAAGAAGGGAATTATAATTTTGTACTTAAAAATCAGGTTATTGGCGGTAGTGTAATTGCTTCGCGTCCAGTGACTTTTGATAAAACACCTCCAATAGCACCATTAATTGAATCTATTGTTGATCAAGTAGATGAGCATGGAAATGTAGGTGCCGATACCACTGTTACAATTAATAATGGTGTTGTGCATACCAATGATAATACGCCTAAAATTCAGGGTCATGCTTTTGATAGTGGTTCAATAGGTAATATTGCCAATACCATTAAACTCTATTTAGTTGTGAATGGTACTGTTTCAGCTACACCATTTGCTACTTTACCTATTAAGGCCGATGGTTCATGGAGTTATCAATATACTCAGGGACTCGCAGACGGCACGTATATAATACAAGCTGTCCAAGTGGATAAAGCGGGTAACATATCTGGAAGTACAACGCTGAATTTACATGTTGATACTCAAGCACCAATTTTAGATGTAAATACAGTGGCCAATGATTCAAGTTCAGGCATTATTGAAATTGATTTAAAAGAAATTTCAGATGGCGTTGAAGTTAAAGGGCATATTGATCAAATTTCGACAATAATTACCGTTGAAATAAATGGTAAGAAAGTTATTGCAGTCGTAGATAGCAATGGTGATTGGACGGCTAAATTTACTTCTACAGATCTATTTGGTTTAAATGATGGAACAGATTATCCAGTCAAAATTACCGCTGTAGATTTGGCGGGTAATCAATTTGAAACAACATTAAACGCACATACTAAATTTGGTCATTCGGTCGAACTAAACGAATCTAATTATGTGGGTACAGCACTCGTTGTAGAGACTGATTTAGCAGTCGCCAATACGACTTTAAAACTTCCCACAGCCCAAGTTCAAGTCAAAGGACAAAATGTTGTTTGGAGTCTGGAAAATGGAGTAGTGTTTGGCAAGATCGGCAATGAAATTGTGATAGAAATAAAAGCCAATAATAATGGCAAATACGAGGTTGTTCTATCTCAAGGTATTGATCATCTCAGTTCAGATATTGCAACTATTCAGATCCCAGTAGAAACGAATGGTGTAAATTCTCAGCTCAGTATTGTAGTACATGATGGTGAGCCTGTTGTTTCACCAGTGGTCAATATAGACATGACTGAAGTAGGAACGGTTTCAGGTACATTTGTTGAAACTTTTGGTATGGATGGAGGTCATCTCAAATCAGTAACGATTGAAGGTAACACTTATATCTATGATTCAGTCAATAACACTGTGAGTCAATCGGGTAGTTCAACAACAGTTTACGCTTATAGTTATTCAAATGATGCCAATAACTTACTGACGGTTACCACCGTACATGGCAATACTGTCAAAGTGAACATGAAGACAGGTGTATATGAAGTCACTGCATCAGGTATTTCTGCTGAAACCATTGTGAATGAAAAACCACAAGCAAGTTTAGGTGATAAAGGTGGGTTACTTGGCACAGCCAATGTGAATGTTGCTGGCTTAATTGATCTAAGTAGTACTCAGCTTTATACGGTTCAAGATGGTAATAACAATATTTCAAAAGTTGTGATTAATAAAGCTGCCTTGCTCAATTTAGATTTGGGGCTTCATTACGTATATTCAGCTGCAATGGCAGCAGAATTTGGTTTTAAAGTTTCACTAATTAATGCATTCCTGATTACACCAGCGCAGATCAGTATTACCTCATTAGATGGTAAAACAATGGATGTAGACCGCTTGAATGAGTTTTTAGGTACTGTGAAATTGGTGTCGGGTTTAGGTCAAATTTTGGATGTGAAGCTTCTTGCAGGAGAATCAATTACTGCGACTGATAGTAATAATGAAACAGGTAAAGATACGACTGTAGATGTTGCCGATGTCGGTGTATTAAGTGGTCTAGGTGAACTCGTTAAGTTACAACAGTCAGGTATTTTACAAGAAGGTACTGCAAACAATGATGTGGTCAGTGGTGATAAGAGTACATTATCCAAAGATGACCGCCTATACGGGTATGATGGTGATGATGTTCTAGATGCAGGTGAAGGTAGTGATATCTTACGTGGTGGCGCTGGAAATGACACACTTTATGCAGGCAATGGCAATGATATTCTGATTGGTGGAAAAGGTAACGATATCCTTTGGGGCGATGTACAAGGTTCCATAAATCGCTTTAGTGATGTCTTTAAATGGGAAGCAGGTGATCAAGGAACAACAACTACACCCGCGCGTGATGTGATTAAAGATTTCGATAAAGCATCTGTGAAAGAAGGAGGAGATGTCCTTGATCTTTCGGGATTATTGGTTGGAGAAGGTCGTATAGGTTTCAGTACAGGTAACTTGACTAATTACTTACACTTTGCATTGGTGACTGAAAATGGTGTAACGAGTACAGTAATTAGTATTAGTAGTAGCGGAGCTTATATTGGCGGATACTCAGCCAAAGTTGCCGCAAAGACGGATCAAGTGATTGTACTAGAAGGCGTTAACCTTGTAGATGGGGTGAATGCTTACGGTCAATCTGTGAAAAATACCGATCAACAGATTATTCAAGACTTACTCAATAAAGGAAAATTGGAGGTTGATTCTGCCAATATTAATGCCGATGCATTGACAGATAAAACTATAGATATGTCAGCGCAAGTGACAGATTCTGATGGCGATATCAAAAACACAGGAACATCAAGCATTGATACGACTGATGTTCCAAATATTGGCTTTATTGAAAATAATGTCGCACCAAC
This sequence comes from Acinetobacter sp. TY2, assembly GCF_046269225.1. NCBI lineage: Bacteria > Pseudomonadati > Pseudomonadota > Gammaproteobacteria > Moraxellales > Moraxellaceae > Acinetobacter > Acinetobacter sp. TY2. Next base: position 132,679 of record NZ_JBJZOR010000011.1, on the reverse strand, counting down.
AACACAAGTTTCAGTTGGTAGCTTATTGGGTATTATTAACTTGGATGCACTTGGTGTTATTAATCTGAGTCAGCAATATCTAACAGCCTATGATGTAGATAATAATTTAAAAACCGTAGAAGTTAAGTATCAACCACTGCTGACATTGAGTTTGACACCAATGGCACTCACAGCATCGCAAGCCTTGGCGAAAGAACTTGGCTTAGAATTTACTGTAAAAAGTGATGATGGAGTACTTGGGCTCATTGCACCAAGTTCGAAATTAATTATCACTGCAATTGGTGGTGGTGAAATTGATAATCTTGCTGTAAACGAGTTGCTCACAAGTGTGTATTTAACTGCTAATGACGGCACATTATTAAATGGTAACCTGTTGAATGTAGATGTTTTGAATTCAATCAGTATTACAGCAACAGATACACAAGGTGCTTCAAGTTCAAGTAATGTATCGCAGTTACTCGGGTTAAATCTCTTAAACGCTGGAACCTTTAACGCTGCCAAAGATAGTATTTTATTAGGTACTGACAATGATGATGGTTCATTGTCTGGAACAGCCAATGCAGATCGAATTTATGGACTGAATGGCGATGATATTATTCATGCCGGTGCAGGAGATGATCTTGTTCGTGGCGGCTTAGGTACTGATTATATTGATGGTGGAGAAGGCAATGATCTATTACTTGGTGGTGCAGGAAATGATACGATTATTGGTGGTTTAGGCAATGACGTCATGCTTGGAGGGCAAGGTGTTGATACCTACACAGGTGGTACTGGGGCTGATTTAGTATTCTTCGAATTGTTAAATAATCAGTCAGCCCATGGTGGCAATGATCTCGATACATGGACAGATTTCAATATTGCTGAAGGTGACATGATTGATATCTCTGAATTACTAGTTAGTTTTAAAGACGGCCAATCTGATATTAAAGATTTCGTCAATGTTCAGTATGATGCAGCGAGTAAAACAGCAACGATATCAATTGATCGTGATGGTAAGGAAGTAGGATTCCAATCAGAAAAACTCCTTATTTTGCAAAATCAAAACCAAGATATTACGCTTGATGATTTGCTTAATGGTAAAAATCTGTTGTACTGAGTTATATTTAGCCAAAATAGATTTAAATATATAGATTGATGATCTGATTTTTTCAAATTCTAAATTTAAAAAATCTCTACTTATGTAGGGATTTTTTTATGCCTCTTTTCAATAGAGAGTTTAATCTGAAACAGGTATAATTGATGAAATTGTCATTACATTTTAATTTATGCCATACACACTTGCGACAGAAGTTAGCTTCGAGGAAGACATTAAAAAAAGTCGCTTTCAGGCGATCGCAGCACCTGTGGAAAATGAACAGCAAGTTAAAGCCTTTTTGGAAAAGCATTTAGATACATCTACAACACACCAATGTTGGGCATGGAAAATTGGACACAATGTCCGTTTTAATGATGATGGTGAACCTTCAGGAACAGCAGGGCGTCCTATACTTGCGACCATTGAAGGTAATGAGTTGACCAATGTTATTGTCTTGGTCAATCGTTGGTATGGTGGGATTAAACTTGGTACAGGTGGTTTAGTCCGTGCCTATGGTGGTTGTGCAGGGCAATGCTTACTTCTCGCTGAAAAAATTGAACTGATTGAAAAGAAAAAAGCTTGTTTTCAGTGTCTATTTAATGAATGGGCGATTTTCCAATATGAGTTGAATCAACAACAAATTGAATATGAAGAACAATATATAGAGAATGGCGTTGTCATTCAGTTGCAATTACAAATACCGCAAATTCAAGCTTTGGCATTGAAAATTCAAGATGTAACACGTGGGCGTGAACAGTTAAAAACAGTGGATGAAGACATGGTGGGTGAAAATCGTGAGTGAACAAGATCCATCATTAAAATATAGAGAACAGCATAAACACCGTTTGAACTATATGCCATGGTTGTATTGGTCATTAAAGCCAAAAAATCGGTTGTGGGCGGATGAATGGCAAAAAGAATATCAAGAATATTTAATGCAGATGGAAACTATAGAAATTGGTGAAAATTGTTTTATTTCACCATTAGCGCATATTTTTGCGGAGCCCGGACGGAAGATTGTCATTGGAGATAATTGCTTTATTGCTGCTGATTGTACTTTACATGGACCCATTACCATCGGAAATGAAGTTGCGATCAATCATCACTGTATTTTAGATGGTGGGCGTAGTGGTATTGTCCTTGCAGATCAAGTTCGTATGGCAGCATATTGTCATTTATATGCATTTGATCATGGTATGGATTTAGGTCAGCCAATATATCAGCAAGCTGTCACATCTAAGGGGATTGTAATTGGCAAAGATGTTTGGCTCGGCGCACATGTGGGGATTAAAGATGGTGTACGTATAGCAGATCAAGCGGTTGTCGGTATGAATAGTATGGTGACAAAAGATGTCGCTACACGAGAAATTGTTGTGGGGAATCCTGCAAAAATGATTCGATATCGTGACTAAAAACACATCAATTGTAAATGTAAGTCATTGATTACATTTCTTCATCGATATGCTTAAAAAACTTGTGCTATGTTAAAAACATAACCAACACGAGGCTGTATAAGTCATTGAGAGGCTGATATGAACCGAGTCATTGCATGTATAGATTCTTCCCCTTGCATTAATGCCTTAGCAGAAGCGGCGGCGTGGGTCGCACATAAAACGGGTCGTGAATTGGTTTTATTGCAAGTTCTTGACTATTATCCTGCAAGTTATCATTTAGGTGAAATAAGCGGTGTTATTGGTTTTGAAAGTAATGCAATGTTACTGAAAGAGCTATCAGAACTCGAACAAAAGCAAAGTGAGCTTGCACTCGATTATAGTAATAATTTGCTTAAACATATTTCTAATATGATTCAAGAAAAATATGGACTAACCACAACACATATTCAAGAAAAAGGTGATTTTCTAGAGCAAAGTTTTAATTTATTACAAGAAGATGATTTTGTCGTAATTGGGCGTTTAGGTGAACGCTCTGCAGAAAAAAATAAAACTATGGGTAGTAATGTTGAAAACTTTATTCGTGGTGCGCGATGTACAGTAATGACTGTTGGTGAGGATTTTAAACCGCCGACACGTTTTATATTTGCCTATGAGCTTTCTGAAACCTGCCAAAAAATGCTAAAACGTGTGGCTAAAAGTGATTTATTAAAACAGTTGCAATGCCATTTATTATACGTGGGTGATCACCCAGAAATTCTCAATGAACCCGCACAACTATTACGAGATGCAGGCTTTGATGTAGTGATGGAATATCGCTATGGTGATGTTGCAACCAATATTTTAGATTATCAAAACTTGCATCAGATCCAACTCTTGGTGATGGGGGCATTTAGTCATAGTAAAATTCATCAATTCTTTTTAGGTAGTGTCACAACGACTATTTTTAGGAATACGACAGTACCCTTATTGGTGGCTAAATAGTGTTCTATAAATATGTGATTTTTATCACATAAATGAAGAATATCATGATTTTAAATGATTCATGATATTCTTCATTCTCTTTTTGATTGAAAAAAGTATGAATTTTATGTAATTTGAAGTTGGCGAGAATTAAGTAAAAAACAGATTGGTTAAAATATATTCTTTGTTAAAAGATTTAACAAATACATATACTTATGTTTTAATACATTAGTTATCCACAATTATACAAACAGCTTTAGGGGATAACTTTTAATAAGTAAAAGTGGTTAGTTCAAGGATGTGTAATTTAGCTATAATAAAAAGCCACATTCATCATGTGGCTTTTATTGAATATTCATTTAATTTTTTAAATTGGTAACTTTGGTTTGTATATATTATTTAACAATCGCTATTGCAAAACCATCATGACCCTTACTACCTACAGTTTGTAGTGCTGTACAAGATAGAATTTTAGGATGATTCTGCATTGCTTGATACATTTGACGAATACCTTCAATGCTTGGCTTAACATTTTCAGGATTCATAATATCACCAGCACGAATGACATTATCAAGCACGATCACTGTTCCTGAGTGTGATAAATTTAAACTCAATTCAAGATATTCAGGATAGCTCTGTTTATCGGCATCGACAAAAATAAAGTCAAAGGCTTCAATATTTTCAGGCAAAGCATTGAGAATGTCTGCAGCACGACCGACTTTAAGTTCTATTGTTTGTGGTAAATTTGCTCGGTCAATATTTTCTTGACCCATCGCTGCATGGGTATCACGACCTTCAATTGTCAGAATATAGCCATCCTCAGGTAATGCACGTGCAAGCCATATAGTGCTATAGGCAGCAAAAGTGCCTAATTCAAGAACACGTTTGCATTTATTCATTTGGATCAACATTTGTAACAGCATACCTTGATTTGCAGCAACGGCAAGATGGTCAGGGAAACCATGCGCAGCAGTGTTTTCAAGGGTTTGTGTTAAAATTGGATCTTCTGGAATTAAATGTGATTCGATGTAATGATCGATATCTGACCACATTTGTTGCATAGCATGTACCTGAATATTTTAAAGCGTATAAGTGAGTTGCATTGTAAACTTTTTCAATTAGAGTGCAATTTTATTCCGTATTTTTACAGACATTTTAAACAAAAAGACTCAGATTTATTGTTCACTATAATGTCAAAGTTTTAAGTTACCGAGTGTGGTAATCGCACGATCTATTGCGCAGCTAAAAAAGGAGATCGAATGATCTCCTTAAGTGATAATCTATTTTTCAATTTATGATAATAAATATCGTTGAGTTGAAAGTGATATCTTTATAAATTACACATTGAGCTATTACGGGTTAAATCAGGACCCCAAGTACGGTAACCTTGCGTATCAATATGAATTTGACCCGACGCGTATAAGCCTAATCCCATATTGAGATTTTGACCATATTGCACCCAAAATTGACATAATTTATATTTAGTATTTTCAATATAAGCATAATCTTGTGCTTGTGGAGAAACAGGTCCAATACGGAAATCAATTGCAGAGTTAAATAGATGGCGCGAAGAACCTGCACCACCTGCACATTGATTTAAAGGTAAATCACGGTATACAGAGGTTACAGTAAAATCAGTCAATACTTTTGAAGCAACAAGATATTTAAAGACTTTCAGCGTTGCCAACTGATTACGCCATAATTCTTGATTTGGAATCATATATTCAGATTTACCACATTGATCCCAAGCCCGTGCAGTTTTAAACAATTCAAAACTAGGAATGATATTCCCTGAACCATTTTGCTCAAGAAAACGTTCATATTCACGTGAGCGAGCTTGGTTTTCACCTTGCATTAACCAATTGCGATAAGACGTAGGCATAACTTTCGGTTGCATTGCGCGATCAAGCGTGACTTGTTCTTGCGGGATATGAATGCGCTGACCGGGTTGTGTTCCTGACGTATTATGCTTCGGGCTAGAAGTACACCCAACCAAGACAAAAGTCATGGTACCAACGGCGAACAAGCCTTTGAGGAATTCTTTCATTATAGGTATTTAAATTACTGCCAATAAATAATGGGCTATTTTAAACTGAAATATACGGTAGATTTTGAATATTTTGCAAACAATTGTACCTTTTCGTTTCAGATTGAAAAAAAGATCAGCATTTGCTGATCTTTTCTATCTTATTTTTCAAGATATTGAAGTTTGTCGGCTTTACCGTTCCATTCTTCACGATCTTCAGGCTGATCACCAATCTGAGTGATGTTTGGCCATTTTTGTGCTAAATCAGCATTTAGTTCAATAAAGACTTCTTGACCTTCAGGTAATTCATCTTCTGAGAAAATTGCATTTGCTGGGCATTCTGGTTCACATAATGCACAGTCAATACACTCATCTGGATTGATGACGAGGAAGTTAGGTCCTTCATAGAAACAGTCTACAGGGCAGACTTCTACGCAGTCTTGATATTTACACTTAATACAATTCTCAGTGACTACAAAGGTCATGGCGTCAGCTACCTAAAAATTTGGTTCTAATGAATGATGCTGTATTTTAGGCAAAACAGCCGAAAGTAACAATTGCTTTTATTGATATTTGTTATAGATGATCCTGCTGAGAACAGAAAAAATGATGATATAGCTATTTTTCACAGGATTTCGAGATTTCAAAACCATTAAAAATATTGTAAATTCTAAAAATAAGCTGAGATAAACGTGAAAATGCTTAAAAGATGAATAAAGAGCCGTAGATTAAAGAAGCAAAGCCTAAATTACGCAGGCTTTGCTTGCTAAAATAAATATAATATTGATTTGGGTGTTATTTAATCAATCAATGCATCAACTCTTTAAGTTGATACAATTGTGCTAAAGCTTCTCTTGGTGTGAGATTGTCAATATCCAATTGTGCAAGTGCATCTAACGCAGGTGATGATTTTTCAATCTCAATGATTTTTTCAACAACGTGTACTTCTGCTTGTGTAGTTGTATCTGTGATTTCATCGATTGAAGCAAATAAATCATTTTGCGTTATGGTTATTGGCTGTACTTGCTGTTTTTCTAAAATTTTCAAACGTTTTTGTGCTTCTTTAATCACACTTGCAGGAATGCCAGCAAGTTTAGCGACTTGTAAACCATGACTTTGGCTTGCAGGTCCAGACTGAACTTTATGTAATAAAATTAAATTGCCATTCAACTCTTTTGCAGTTACGTGATAATTATCAATGCCTGATTCTTTCGATAATTCAGTCAATTCAAAATAATGTGTAGCAAACAAACATAAACATTTGATTCGACGAGTTAAATCAAGTACACATGCCCAAGCGAGTGAAAGACCATCATAGGTACTTGTACCGCGACCCACTTCATCCATCAGTACCAATGATTGACTTGTTGCGTGGTGTAATATTTGCGAAGTTTCAGTCATTTCTACCATGAATGTCGATTTACCTGAAGATAAATCATCGGCTGAACCAATACGCGTGAAAATACGATCTATGGGACCGAGTTTTGCCGATTGTGCAGGCACGAAACTACCGCAATATCCAAGCAGGCTAATTAGTGCTGTTTGGCGCATGAATGTCGATTTACCGCCCATGTTGGGACCTGTAATAATCGCCATACGATGATTAAAATCGAGCAGGGTATCATTGGGCGTATATGGTGTTTTACTTAGTGATTCCACGACAGGATGACGACCTGCATTAATTTTAATACCCGATTCAGGACTATATTCAGGACGATTCCAATTGTTTAAACGTGCTTGATGGGCAAAATTGGCTACTAAATCAATCTGAGCAATGGCACTGCTCATCATTTGTAAATCGCCAATATTTTGACGTAATTCTTCAAGTAACATTTCAAATAGCATTTTTTCACGTGCAAGCGCACGAGATTCACTAGATAGGACTTTATCTTCAAATGATTTTAATTCGGGGGTAATATATCGTTCAGCATTTTTTAGGGTTTGACGGCGAATATAATGCTCAGGGGCTTGTTCTGCTTGTGAGCGAGTCAGTTCAATATAGTAGCCACTGACACGGTTATAGCCGATTTTCAGTGTATTGATCCCACTGACTTCACGCTCGCGAATTTCGAGGTCAATCAGAAATTGCCCTGCATGATCACGGATTTTACGCAGTTCATCTAGTTCAGCGTCAAAACCTTCTGCAATGACATTTCCATCACGTAGTAAAACAGGTGGATTTTCAACAATGGATGACATTAAGCGTTCATGTAAGCCATTAAAATCACCTAATTCCTCATTGAGTTGAGTGATTAGCTGCGATTGTTTATTTGTTAATACAGGTTGTAATGCATGGCGTAAAAATGGAATTTGCGCACATGCTTGACGCAGTTGCACTAAATCACGTGGGCGAGCACTACCTAAAGCCACACGGCTGAGCACACGTTCAATATCGCCAATGTCTTTCAGGACGAGTCGAACAGGTGATTCATGATAGCCTTTCAGTAGATTATCTGTGGCATCAAGGCGATGATCGAGTAGTGCTGTGTCACGTAACGGTTGCATTAGGGTGCGGCTGAGTAAACGTCCCCCCATAGCTGTTTGACAATCATTAATCAGAGAAAAGAGTGATGTACCATGTTCAAATAATGGATCAATAATTTCTAGATTGCGACGTGTAACAGGATCAAGGGCTATAAAATCTGTACTTTGTTCGAGTTTTAAGGAGCGAATATGGGGTAAAGCCGTTTTTTGTGTTTCACGTGCGTAATGAATTAGTGCAGCTGCCGCAGCTTTGGCTAAAGGAAGATGATCAACGCCAAAACCTGAGAGTGTTGAAACGGCAAACTGATCACACAAGGTTTTTTGTGCATTATTTAAATTGAAATCGACATTTGGACGTTTTGTAATAGGGCAATCAATATTTTTTTTAACTGAGTCGATAATATTTGGATCAACCAAATCTTCATCAATTAATATTTCACTTGGCATTAAACGTGCAAGTTCAAGCGGTAAACTTTCTGAATTAAAATCTTGCTGTTGAACTTTAAAAATCCCAGCGCTGAGGTCAAGGAGTGCTATACCAACTTGATTTTGTTGAAAGCACATGGCGACCAAATTCGATGCTTGATGTGCAGTTAGTAGTGCATCATCAGTGAGTGTTCCCGGTGTAATGATACGAACTACGCCACGTTCAACAGGCCCTTTTCCTGTCACTTCACCAATTTGCTCACAGATCACCACAGTTTCGCCTTTCTTGACTAAGCGAGCGAGATAACCTTCTGCTGCATGGTAGGGAACGCCTGCCATTGGAATCGGTTCACCATTGGCTTTACCACGATGGGTGAGTGTAATACCGAGTAATTTAGCTGCTTTACGTGCATCATCAAAAAATAGCTCGTAAAAATCTCCCATGCGATAAAACATGATTGAATGTGGATTTTGCATTTTTATTTTTAAATATTGTTGCATCATCGGTGTGAGAGTAGATAAGTCGGCTATGAGTTGATTGTCAGTCATAAAATGCTCGGAGAATAAAAAGGAAACCTTGCTAAAATAATTTAGCAAAAAGATTTTAACGAAAATTATATATACTGAATATTGTATTGATATATTTCCATTTTAAAAGTGATAGAAATATTCAGTATAGGGCAATAATACGTAGTAATTAGAATTAAAAAACCCTATCAGAAGATAGGGTTTTGATTTAACGATGTAAATTATTTACCTATTGCTTTGCTCAGTTCAGGGTCTTTAACTTCAATGTATGTGCTTGAACGAAGTTCACGTAACCAACTGTCAAGTTCAGAGTCAAATTGACGCTCACCTAAAATTTGACGTGCCATGCGTTGTTGATATTCTTGGGTCATGTCTTGTTGGCGTGTACCACTGACCAATAAAATATGCCAACCAAATTGAGTTTCAAAAGGTTCAGTCACTTGTCCCACAGTAGCTGCTTTCATTTTTGCATCAAACTCAGGTACCATCATGCCAGGACTGACCCAACCCAAGCTACCACCATCACGTGCAGAACCAGGATCATTCGAGTAAGTTGCTGCTAAAGTAGCAAAATCTTCACCTGCTTTAATACGGTTGTAAATACTATCAATCGTTTGCTTCGCACTTTCAGGGCTTACCACTTCAGATGTTTTAATCAAAATATGGCGTGTTTCAAACTGAGGAACAAGTGCTTTCTGTTCGTTGCCTTTACGTTCAAGTAATTTTAAAACGTGAACGCCATCTTTGGCTTGAATCAGCTCAGTCGCTTGTCCAGGGTTGAGTACACTCACACGTGCTGCAAGTTCTGATGGAATGTCAGACAGTGGGCGGAATCCCATATCAGCACCATCAACTTTGACAGTCTCAGTGCTGTATTTTTTTTCGATTGTTTTGAAATCATTGTTACTGCTGAGATCATTTTTTACTTGCTGAGCGATTTGAGTCAATTCACTTGGTGTTGTTGAGCCTGAAATACGCATGTGAATGACATGTACTTGACTACCGACAGCGGCTTGACCTTCAGGTGATTTGAGGAAATTATCAACATCTTGATCGCTAATTTTAATGCGTGACATCACTTGTTGTTGACGCAGACGTTGAATGAGCAAGTCATCTGCAATACGGTTACGTAGCACTTCATACGTTCCTGGTGCAACACTATCTAGCTTTTGTTGAAAAGCTTCAAGGCTAGTTGCGCCTGATTGATTTGCAACTTTTAAAACGGCTTCATTGAGGCTCTTTTCATCTGCCTTTAAACCATAGCGTTTAACTTGTTCCATCTGTGCATTTTGGGTGATGAGCTGATTTAAAACTTGCACACGTAAATATTCAGTCGGTGGAACTTCTTTCTTTTGCGCTTGTAATTGATGCGCAGCTTCAGCCATACCTTGCTCTAAATCACTTTGAAGAATGGCACTATTACCTACAACCGCAATGACTTGATCTGTCGGTTCAGCAAATACGGACATTGATGAAGAAATCAAGAGTGTGAGTGCAGTCGCTTTAAAGAGTTTTTTTAAATTCTGAGTCTTCATTAATGGGTCCAAGATTGATTAACTTTGTCGAAACCTAAAATACGGTTTTCAAGTAATGAGCTTAATTTGTTGTTTAAGCCCCCGAGTCCTTTCAGGGTGAACTCAGCCATTACAGCGCGTTTTGGTTTTACATCAGATGCATTGACATCGTCAAGGTCGTTAAAGTATTCACGACCATAAACGGAGATACCCCAACAGCATGATTCGTAATTGACACCGAGCAAGTATTCACGGGCAACATTGTTGTCAATGTCGTATTGGGCATGGCCCATGATGCGCCAATTGTTGCCTACAGGTTGAATAAATGAAGCAACAACTTGATCATATGGTTTTTGGCGGTCAGGTAGATTGTTGCGAGAAAAATAGCCAACATTGAATAGGTTACCTTGATCGCCTGTATAGTAGGCTTGTAGGTCACGCTGAACATTATCCCCGTTTGACATCCATGCGCCATTTGCTCCAACGCTGAAATTTTGTGATAGCTGACTGGTTAGGCTAACAACGGGGCCAGTTTTCTTTTCGGTATCAAAATCATCTGACTGATTGAGTAAACTAACTTTGCGATCATCAAAGAAATAACTTTGACCCACACTTGCACGTATACGCTCAAGTCCTTGTGTATCAAACAAGCTATAACTTAAACCTAAAGATAAGAAGTTATTATCTTCTAGACGGTCATGTCCATAAAAACGATAAGGACTGAATAATTGATCATAGTTGATTGATGCCGTTGTTGAATCAAAGTTTGGATAGTTCTGCTGATTTTCATACGGTGCATAAGCATAGAATGCACGTGGAGTCAGTGTTTGTAAGAATTTTCCATCTTTTTCAAAGGTTAAGCCTGAATCAAATGTAAATTGCGGTACAACTACAGATTTATTTTGAGAATCTGAACTAAAGTTACTTGATGTTTTTGTATCCTGATCATAATACGTATTTAATGTACGGATAGATGCCTCAGGAATAAAAAATCCCCACTGATTTCGGAAGTTATAGCGCGCAGCAACTTGGTTGTATAAACGTGTACCGTTAGGTTGTGCTAAATCGGTAAAGTCAGAGATATTCTTTTTAAAGTAAGCGGTGTCGTTATTAAATTCGTATTCAAAACCTTGTGGGTTACCACCAACATAGTTCAACAGGAACTGGGGGAGGCGTGCATAAGGCTTATCAATGTCGTTGATGTCTTTATCAAGGGTCTGGAAGTCTTCGACTTTTAATTGTGCTTTTAAACCAGGAACACCATTCGCATAATTAAGTTCCCAAGCACGACGTTGGTTTAACTCGGTTCTTGAATCTGAACTTGCATTCAGATCAGAGAAAAAGTCTTTGTCAGAAACATAGTTGTATTCAGCATTGGTTGACCATTGGTCATTAATTTGCCAATTATGTAAAAAGTGAAAATCTGCACGGTCTGTACTTAAATCATGTTTAATTCGATAAGCATCATTTTCATATTCTTTATCGGATGGAAGATATGATCCCCATAAACGACCAGCACCGAAATTTTCGGTTAAATAACGGAATTCACCCGATGCCATTACACCACGATCACTAATAATACGGGGTGTTACTGTTGCATCATAATTAGGTGCAAGGTTTAAATAAATTGGAACAGCAAGTTCAAAACCACCGTCATTGGAAAAACCAAAGGTTGGGTTTAAAACCCCTGTAGTACGACGGTCATCAATGGGAAAATTGAAATAGGGTACAGCTAGTACAGGTACATCTTTAACGTATAATTTTGTACCGCGTGTTACACCACGTCCCGTATCTTGATTCAGTTCAATGGTATCTGCTTGTAGTTTCCATGTCGGTTTCTGATCGGGTGGGCAGGTTGAGTAACTGGCATCTTCTAGTACGACTTTGGTCGGTGAAACTTTAGAAATTTTGCTTGCATGGCCATGTGCATGGGTGACTTCTGCAATATAGAAACTGTTGTTTAGCTCGCCTGTTTCTTCTTTTAAGTTGTAATCAATTTGATCACTTTGCGCTATAAGACCACCTTGAGCCATTTGTACATTGCCTTTGGCTTTGGCAATAGTTTGACTTTGGTCAAGTATGACTTCATCGGCACGGATCATACGACCTTGTTGGTCAATGACCACATCACCCGAAAGTACTGAGTCGCCATTGGGATTGTAATAACCATGATCGGCAGTAATGACCGATGAACCATCTTGAGGTGAGGTCGATTTACTTTGCTGATCAAATGGTGTTACCCAAACACCATCGCAATAGCGATTGGTTGCGGTATTTACATCATCACGAATTTGCGCTTCGGCTGAGTTTTTATCGACATAATATTGTTCAAAAAAGTTTTGCCCAGGAAAACTTTCTTTCAGTGCTTGCTGCAGTTTTTGGTTGTTGACATTGTTTTGTGGAGCAACAGGGATTTCTCCAGTTGTCGTGACAGCGTCAATTGGGTCTGCATAGCTTGCCATTGAACTTCCGCATAGAAGTGTCAAAATAGCAGTTGCGAGAGGATTAAATTTAAACTGATGCTTCATTTGTCTCATTAACCAACCAAGTATGCAGATAGCAATTAATTATTGTCGCATCATAGAGAAAAAGTTGATAAGTGGCTACACTTAGAACTTCAAAAAAACAGCCTGTAATAGATTTAATTGCAAATGAAAATACAACGTGAACAATTGATACAAACATGGATTACATCTGTACTCAACTCAGATCAATTTGAAATCAACTTTTTAGCAGGCGATGCGAGCTTCCGTCGTTATGCACGAATTATATTGAATAATAAAACATTTATGCTCATGGATGCACCTCCTGAGAAAGAAGATTGTCGTCCTTTTGTGTCTATAGACGAGTTCTTTTATCGTCATGGTGTGCGTGTACCGCATATCGTTGCAAAAGACTTAGAAAATGGTTTCTTATTACTTGAAGACTTTGGTGATATTTTACTGTCTACGCTGTTAGATGATCAAACAGTTGATGCACATTATGCACAAAGCTTTAAGCAGTTGATTCAATTGCAATCGATTGATGGTCAGAATCAATTTCCAGCATATTCTTATGAAAAATTAATTTCAGAAATGGATTTGTTAACCGATTGGTTACTACCATCTTTAAAGATTCAGCCAACTGAAAGTGAACAAGCACTGATTAAACGCACATTTGCGATTCTTGCAAATGCAGCACTTGCTCAACCTCAAGTCATTGTACACCGTGATTTTCATAGTCGAAATCTGATGATTTTAGACGGTGAAACAGAGCAAGGTGTTATTGATTTCCAAGATGCTGTAATTGGTGCGGATACTTACGACTTAATTTCGATTACCCGTGATGCGTATGTACAGTGGAATGCAGAACGTGTCTACGGTTGGTTTAAAGTATTTTATGATTTGTTGCCTGAAAGCGCCAAAGAAGACCGTGATTTTGAACAGTTTAAGCAAGATGCCGATCTGATGGCGATTCAGCGTCATATCAAAATTTTAGGTATTTTTGTCCGCCTATTTGAACGTGATGGTAAATCAGGCTACTTAAAAGATCTTCCTCGTGTGATGTGGTATTTACTTGAAGAATCTAAACCATATGCAGAATTGCAACCATTTATGGATTTTATCAATGCTAGAGTCATGCCTGCATTTACTGAAAAATACGGTACTTACGAGGTTGTAGCTTAATGAAAGCAATGATTTTAGCCGCAGGGCTTGGCAATCGCATGCGTCCATTGACGCTGTATAAGCCAAAGCCTTTGCTTGAAGTGGGTGGAAAAGCATTGATTGTTTGGCACATTGAAAAACTCAAACAAATTGGTGTGACTGATATTGTTATTAATTCAGCATGGCTTGCCGATGTACTTATTGGTGCGCTTGGCGATGGTTCACAATTTGGTGTCAATATCCGTTGGACACGTGAAGATGAAGGGCTTGAAACTGCAGGAGGCATTATTAATGCCTTACCTTTACTCGGTGATGAGCCTTTTATTTTAATCAATGGTGATGTTTGGACACAGTTTGATTTTTCGACTTTGTTGAATGTTGATTTGGGCAATTGTACCGATGGCGACTTGGCTCATTTGGTCTTTGTTAATAATCCTGATCAACATCCTAATGGTGATTTCACACTTGCAAATGGTCGTGCGTATACCTTTGATCAAGAGCAAACAGGTGAAAATCTGACATTTAGTGGAGTATCAGTGATTCATCCTCGTCTATTTGAGGGCTTAGAGTCGGGGAAGCGCCCGCTCGCACCTTTACTTAAACAAGGCATGCTTGATAATAAAATTTCAGCAGAAAAAATGCAAAGTGCTTGGGTCGATGTGGGTACACCTGAGCGTTTAATGGCATTGGATTTACAAATTAGACAAGGTGATTATGCTTAAGACGGTGTCTTAAGATGTCTAAGTAAAGGCTTTAGTGCTTGTTAATACGCTTAACTGCGTATTAACTCGTCATTAAGTACTGTTCCACGGACAGGAAATCGGTATACTTTCATCTAAATTTTTGAAGATGTCATTCTCTATGCATCCATTTTTTCAAGAGCTAAAACAAGGCAGTCTCAAGCTTGGTCTACAGTTGAGTGATGAATCACTGAATTTGTTGTTAAAGTATCAAGATGCATTGGTCTTGTGGAACAAAGCTTACAATTTGACCGCCATTCGTGATCCGAAAGAAATGCTTGTAAAGCATTTGTTGGATAGTTTAAGTATTTTAAATGATTTGCCTCAAGGTCGTCTGCTCGATATTGGTACAGGTGGTGGTATGCCTGGCATGATTATTGCGCTATGTCAGCCTGAGCGTTCATGTGTATTACTCGATTCTAATGGTAAAAAAATTCGTTTTTTAAAGCAGTTTATTGCTGATTTAAAATTACAAAATGTGATTGCTGTTCAAACACGAGTTGAAAATGAAGATATGATCCAAGAATTGGGTCAGTTTGATGTCATTACCAGTCGTGCTTTTGCATCATTGACCGATTTTGTTGAAGCTTCAAGCCCTTATATGCATGACAATAGTATTATTGCATCAATGAAAGGTTTGATTCCGCAAGATGAAATTGATGCGCTTAAAGATCAATTCAGTTGCGACATTATAGAATTACACGTGCCACGCTTAGATGAGCAACGTCACTTACTTTTATTAAAACGTATTTAAAAAACAAATGAAGGACTGGGGTTACCATGGCTCAAATTATTGCGATCGCTAACCAAAAAGGCGGCGTAGGTAAAACCACTACAGCGGTGAATTTGGCTGCTTCATTAGCAGTATTAAAAAAACGTGTCCTTTTGGTCGATATGGATTCTCAGGGTAATGCCACAATGGGCTCGGGAATCCAAAAAAATGATTTATTATATTCAGTGACCGACGTTTTATTGGGTGAAGTGCCGATTGAAACAGCAATTACCAAAGCTGAAGTAGGCTATAAGGTTTTGGGTTCAAATCGTGATCTTGCAGGTGTAGAGCTTGCGATTGCAGATCAAGACGGGCGTGAATTTATTTTACGTGAAGCATTAAAACGAATTGATCAAGATTTTGATTATATCATTGTCGATTGTGCACCAAGTTTAAGCTTAATCACAGTCAATGCCTTGTCTGCTGTACATGGTGTGATGATTCCAATGCAGTGTGAATATTATGCTTTGGAAGGTTTGGCTGATTTAACGCAAACCATTGATAAGATCCAACAGGCTTTAAACCCTGAATTGGAAATTATTGGTGTACTTCGTACCATGTATGATTCGCGTAATGCATTAACACGTGATGTTTCTGCGGAGCTTGAACAGTATTTTGGCAAAAAATTGTACGATACGGTAATTCCTCGAAATGTACGTTTGGCTGAAGCACCTGCGCATGGTTTACCGATTATTTATTTTGAAAAAAGCTCCAAGGGTGCAATCGCTTATTTAAATTTGGCAGCCGAAATGTTGAAAAAAAGTAAAGTGAAAAAAGGAAGTCACGCATGACTGTAAAAAAACGAGGGTTGGCGAAAGGGCGTGGCTTAGATGCGTTGCTCGGATCAATCCAAAAAGAAAAATTACAGCTTGAAGTACAAGCGTTAGATCATGGTCAGTTAAAACAAATTGATGTCAATCAGTTGAAACGTGGAGAATATCAGCCACGCCGTTTTATTGATGAAGCTGATTTACAAGAACTTGCAGCCTCTATTCAAAAACATGGTGTGATGCAACCGATTGTTATTCGCCCGATTGATGATGCTGAACATGCGTATGAAATTATTGCAGGTGAACGTCGTTGGCGAGCTGCACGTATTGCGGGACTAACTGAAATTCCTGCAATTGTGCGTGATTTGACTGACCAAGTTGCGATTGCTTTGGCATTGATTGAGAACATTCAACGCCAAGATTTAAACCCAATTGATCAAGCGCTTGCATTGCAGCGTTTCCATGAAGAGTTTGGTTTAAGTCATCAAGAAATTGCTGACACTGTAGGCAAAGCACGTACTACAGTCAGTAACTTATTACGTTTGCTCAGCCTGACCGATGAAGTGAAAAACTTGATGCAACAAGGTCAAATTGATATGGGACATGCACGTGCAATTTTGACTTTAAAGGCTAAAGATCAATTACAAATTGCTAAAATTGTAATGGATAAGGGCTTATCTGTACGCCAAACCGAGCAATTGGTACGTGATTGGAATACACCAAAGCAAGAGAAAGCAAGTGCACCTTTGGTGGCTGATGTTGAGCAATTGACTCAGAAGCTGTCTGAGCGTTTTAGTGCCAATGTTAAAATTGATTATAATAATCAAGGTAAGGGGAAACTTGTGATTAGCTATAACTCACTTGATGAATTAGACGGGATCTTAAATATCTGTCTAGCAGAATAAGAAAATAGGCTTCTTTTGTGTCGCAAAATACAGTATTAAAAATTGAAATGATGCATAGTCACAAAGGAAGCCCTGAAAATGAGCGTTAAAACTTAAGTTTGGGGAATAGGTTTATGTGGGAATTGGTGAAAGCGGGCGGTTGGTTAATGCTGCCGTTGGTGTTGTGTTCGATCTTTACTTTGGCTATTACGCTTGAACGCTTAATTCGTTTGAAGCGGGCGAATGTATTACCCAAAAATTTATTATTGCAAAAAGGTCGTCCACTCGATTCAGTGCTTGATACGCTTGAGCAAGATAAAGTCGTGGCAAATTCAACTTTGGGTTATATCTTGCGTGAAGGCATAGATGCATTTCCACAAGGTGAAGCCTATGCGCGTGCACAAATGGAAGCGACTGCATCGCGTGAAATTGGATATTTGGAAAAGAATGTTAACTTTTTAGGCACACTGAGTGCTGTTGCGCCATTGCTTGGTTTATTGGGGACTGTACTTGGGATTATTGAATCATTTTTAGTTTTGGACTTTGGTAGTAATAGTAATCCAACTATGATGATTCCAGGTATTTCCAAAGCATTAATTACCACTGCTGCGGGTATGGTGATTGCAATTCCTGCACTATTTGCCTACCGTTATTTTCAGCGCTTGGTACAAGAATATATATCTGAGCTAGAACAACAATCGACACTATTTCATGCAGCATTGTTCTATCGTAAACAGCAGCCACAAGACGTTGAACAAAAACAAGCGAGCTGATTGGGGATAGGCAGATGAAATTTAAAAGATCGAATACTGTTGAAGATATTCATATCAATCTAACACCCATGATCGATTGTCTATTATTTATATTGGTTATTTTGTTGCTTACGACAACATTCAATCAACAAAGTCGAATTAATTTATCTTTACCCGATGCACAGGGTGTTCCACCGAAGGACTTTCAGCATAAAATTGAGGTGATGGTTGATGCATCTGGACATTATGCAGTCAATGGTCAAGCTCTTTCGAGTAAAGAAGTTGCCGATTTAAGTGCAGCAATTAAACAGACGGCACACGATAAACGTGATTTAATGTTTATTATTGCCGCAGACGCTAAAGCAACCCATCAAGATGTCATTCGTGTGATGGATGTTGCGGGTCAGCTTGGCTTTGTTAATATCAATATCAGCACCAAAGTTCCCTCCCGAGGTTATTAATCAGTGAAGCAGGATTTTAAGGTCTATCTGCGCCTTTTAAGTTATTTAAAGCCCTTTGTTGGGATTATGGTCTTGGTTGTGGTGGGTTTTGCTCTCAATGCAGCGACTGAAGTTTCAGTCGCTAAATTGTTGGAAAAAATCATTAATGCCATTCAAACTCGAGATCAAAGTTTTACGACCTTATTTCCAATTCTTGTTGTTTTACTGATGTTTTTCCGCGGTGTCGGATTGTTTATTGGTGGTTATTTTACTGCCGTCATTTCACGCAATTTAATTTTTAATATTCGTCAGGAAGTATTTGCAAAGTTATTGCGTTTGCCTGCGCAGTATTATCTAGATAATAGTAGTGGGCATATTACGGCAAAAATTATGTACAACGTTGAACAGCTTACCGCAGCGTCAACAGAGTCATTAAAAACAGTTTTGCAACAGGGGATGATTACCATTGCCTTGTTAGGTTATCTGCTTTATACCAATTGGCGTTTAACAGCCGTAATTCTTATTTTTGGCCCACTGATTGGGATCATTATTCGCAAAGCATCTAAGCGAATGCGTAAACTGTCAGTGCAAGTGCAAGACACCATGGGGGATGTAAACCATGTGGTGCAAGAAGCCGTGGGTGGACAGTTGGTTGTTAAAGGCTTTGGTGGACAGCCTTATGAGCAAGAGCGTTTTAAACAACATTCGTTGGAAAATTTAAAACGTGGTCTGAAAATGGTCATAGTACAACAATTGAATAGCCCGATTGTTCAACTGATTATGTCCATTGCGCTGAGTATTATTATGTACATTGCGCTACGTCCTGAAATTTTACAAGATACATCAGCAGGTCAATTTATTGCCTATATTACCGCTGCGGGTATGCTGAGTAAGCCGATTAAAACCCTGACAGATGTGAATGAAAAATTACAACGAGGCATGGCAGCAGCACATTCAGTTTTTGAATTGCTCGATTTACCAGAAGAAAAAAATAATGGAACACTCACTCCAGTATTAAAAGGTAATGTTGAATTTAAAAACGTCAATATGATGTATGCAGATGGTTATCATGCCATCCAAGATTTCACCTTAAAAATTGAAGCAGGGCAGACGGTTGCTTTGGTCGGACGTTCGGGTGCAGGTAAAAGCTCGCTCGTTAATTTACTTATGCGTTTTCAAGAGATTAATTCAGGTAGTCTATTGTTTGATGGTATTGCCATTCAAGATATTGAAGTCAGTAGTCTACGTACACAAATTGCAATGGTGAATCAACAGGTCGTGCTGTTTAATCGAACCATTCGTGAAAATATTGCTTATGGTCAGTTAGAGTCTGCAACGGATGAAGAAGTGATTGCAGCAGCAAAAGCCGCTTATGCACATGACTTTATTATGAGTTTACCCAATGGTTATGACACCGAAGTCGGTGCACAAGGTTTAAGCTTATCTGGTGGACAACGTCAGCGTATTGCAATTGCGCGTGCAATTTTGAAGAATGCACCAATTTTGATTTTGGATGAAGCTACAAGTGCGCTCGATAATGAGTCTGAGCATTATATTCAAAAAGCTTTTGATGAGGCGATGCAACATCGTACGACGATTGTGATTGCACACCGATTATCGACCATTGAAAATGCAGACGTAATTGTGGTTATGGATAAAGGGCGTATCATTGAGCAAGGTACTCATAGTGAGTTATTGGCCACGCATGGAGCTTATTATCAACTGCATGCACGCAATTTTGAGGAATAATCTGTTATGTCAATTGCACAGACCATTCAGGATGCTTGGAATCGTCAGGCGAAGTGGTTGGTTTTATTGCGACCTCTGTCTTGGTTGTATGGTGGTGCATTTGCATTTAATAAAAAATTATATACGCTTGGGTTGAAAGAAGTTTACCAAGCGCCTGTCCCTGTGATGGTGATTGGTAATATTACAGTTGGTGGTAGTGGGAAAACACCATTGCTGATTCAATTGGTGAAGTATTTACAGCAAAATGAAATTCGAGTGGGTGTGATTAGTCGGGGCTATGGTGGTCAAGGACCATTCCCTGCATTGGTGGGCTTAGATGCAACACCAGATTTTGTCGGTGATGAACCGTGTTTGATCGTGCAGTCTACAGGTGTGCCGATGGCGGTCGGCTCAAATCGTCAACAGACGATTGAATTGTTGCTTGAGCAACATGAGCTTGACCTCATTATTAGTGATGATGGTTTACAGCATTGGGCATTGGCACGGCAAATTGAGTGGATTGTACTTGATCAAAATCGTGGTTTAGGTAATCAAAAACTCCTACCCGAAGGCTATTTACGCGAACCTATTTCTCGGCTTGAAATAGGGACAGTCATTGAGCATGCAACACAGCCTAATTCAGATTTAAATATGCATTTGGATGTCGGTGAGCCATATTTACTCAATCCATTGTATGATCAAGCAGTTGATTTTGATCCAACACAAAATTATTACGCTGTGGTTGGAATTGGTTTTCCACAACGGTTTTATAACACGCTTGAGTCGATAGGCGTGCAACAGTTTCAGTGTCATGAATTTGCAGATCACTATGATTATGAAATTGATGATTTGCAGTTTGAAGATAGTAATCCGATTGTGACTACTGAAAAAGATGCTGTTAAACTTTTACCATTATTGAAAAAAAATCCGCTTTTTCACCGTGAAATATGGGTTATTCCAGTTGAAGCGGTGCTTTCTGAACAGTGTTATACATTACTCGATCAGCAACTCATGCAAGTGGGTATTGTTGTAGATGAAGTTTAAAGGTTAATTGAATGAAACATATCGTCATTCCTGCGCGTTTCGCAAGTTCTCGACTGCCTGGTAAGCCTTTATTGCAAATTCATGGTCGTCCCATGATTTTACGTGTGGTTGATCAAGCCAAAAAGGTTCAAGGTTTTGATGATTTGTGTGTGGCAACCGATGATCCTCGTATTGCAGATGTTTGTCTTGCTGAAGGTGTCGATGTTGTGATGACTAATCCAAATCATCCATCGGGTACAGATCGTTTGAGTGAAGTTGCACGTATAAAAGGTTGGGCAAGTGATGACATTATTGTCAATGTTCAAGGAGATGAGCCATTAGTTCCTGCACTATTGGTACGCCAAGTCGCTGATTTATTGATTCAGCGTACAGATTGTTCTATGTCAACTTTATGCGAACCGATTCATTCTCTCGAAGAATTTCAGCGTGATAGTATTGTCAAAGTAGTGATGTCTAAGCTTAATCAAGCGTTGTATTTTAGTCGTTCACCGATTCCCTATGATCGTGATGGCGCGAAAGTGACTGAGCCGAAATTACACTCACAAGCTTATCGTCATTTGGGATTATATGCCTATCGTGTGCAGTTGCTACAAGAATATGTGCAGTGGGATATGGGGGTGCTTGAGCAGCTTGAGAGTTTAGAGCAGTTACGAGTTCTTGAAAATGGGCACCGTATTGCCATTGCTGTTGCACAAGTGAATTTACCACCAGGTGTAGATACACAAGTCGATTTAGATCGTTTAAATACTTTGCCTGTTTCGACCTTTGAATAAGTAGAGCAGGATTTATGGATGCATCAACCTCTCAGGTTTATCCGTGGCAACAACAGATGTGGAGTACGCTGACGGGGCGTTTTCCACAAATTGGTCACGCCTTATTATTTTATGGCAAAAAAGGCTGTGGTAAGCATGCGTTTGCACAACATTTTTTGGCGTGGATTTTGTGCCAAAAACGCCAGCCTCAAGGGGCATGTGGTGAATGTAGTAGTTGTTTGTGGTTGAAATCAGGCACACATCCAAATTATGTATACATCAGTACAGATGAAGATAATAAAAAAAGTAATGCACGAATTAAGATTGAAAAAATTCGTGATTTATTGCC
The DNA here is from genome assembly GCF_046269225.1 of Acinetobacter sp. TY2. Classification (NCBI taxonomy): domain Bacteria; kingdom Pseudomonadati; phylum Pseudomonadota; class Gammaproteobacteria; order Moraxellales; family Moraxellaceae; genus Acinetobacter; species Acinetobacter sp. TY2. Next base: position 110,397 of record NZ_JBJZOR010000011.1, on the reverse strand, counting down.
TTTTGTTCAACAAACAGTAGAAGGTTGGCGGGTGGTGGTGATTGAGCCTGCCGAAGCGTTAAATATTGCATCAGCGAATGCTTTGCTGAAAACGCTTGAAGAACCCGGTGAGCGTGTGATCATTATTTTATTGGCACAGCATCCACAAAAACTGCCTGCAACTATTCGTAGTCGTTTACAGCATTTTGCTTTAGACCGTATTGAAACTACTATTGCAGAACAATTTTTACATACCCATTTGCCTGAAATTGATCAAGTTAAAACACAATTGTTGATGAATTTATCAGGGCAAATGCCACTACAAGCCATACAATTGGCACAATCTACATGGATTGATCAGCGACAAGTATTTATGCAAGATTGGCAAAAATTAGTGATGGATAAAAATATGCCACTACTTTATGCGAGTAAATGGCAGAAGGCACTGATATTTCCAGATTTTGTTCAACTTTTTGAATACTTGTTGTCTGATTTAATTTGTGTCAAGCTGAATCAAGATGTGAAAAATTCCGATTTAAAGTTAGATGCTTTGGCAGAGCAATATTCGCTTGAAGCTTTATTTGCACTGTATCAAGACTTACATGACTTTAAAAAAATGGTCGATCAAAATGTCCAGACCAATTTGGTGTTGGATCAAATTTTTATAAAACTAATGAATGTCGCTTAACGACAAAATTGTAAAATGATAAGGGGAAGACAATGCAGCCACCACGTATGGGCGGTTTAATTCAGGTCAATATTAATGACCGTGCAACCTTGCAGGCAAGTTATATGCCATATATTAAAGGTGGTGGATTATTTGTACCATCAAAACAACAAGTTAAAATGGGTGATGAGGTTTTTGTACTTGCGGGTCTGCCTGACCAATCACAAAAAACACCGTTAACGGGTAAAGTGGTGTGGATTTCACAAAAGCAAACAGGATTGAAACCACAGGGTTTTGCAATTCAATTAACTGGTGAAAAAGGCGTTTATTACAAAATGGAAGCTGAAAAATTACTCGCAGGGAGTATGTCTTTAGACCGTCCTAGCTTTACAATGTAAGCTATTCAAATTGAAATCACAGGTAACGCCGTGTTTGTAGATACACATTGTCATTTAACTATGCTTGATCTTGCACCCTATGGCGGAGATTTGGATGTAGCATTGCAACAGGCACGTGAAGCGGGTGTAATTCGTTTTATGGGGATATCGGTTGATTTAGCTGATCATATTGCGTTGTCTGAAATTGCTGCCCGCCATGCCGATGTTGGCTATAGCGTGGGTGTACATCCTTGCGAAGATGAAGCAGTAATGCAACAAGCCACTGTTGAATGCTTGGTTGAGTTGGCACAACCGGACAATGTTTGGGCTTTGGGTGAAACAGGTCTAGATTATTTTCATAGTACCGAATTTGTCGATGAACAAAAGCGTTGTTTTGCTCGACATATTCATGCATCACAGCAAGTGGGAAAGCCTGTGGTAGTGCATACCCGTGCTGCCAAGCATGACACCATTGATATTATTCGTGCAGAAAAATCAACACACGGTATTTTGCATTGCTTTACTGAGGATTTGGAAACGGCAAAGGCTGTTTTAGATTGTGGTTACTATATTTCTTTCTCAGGTATTGTTTCTTTTAAAAATGCACAGGATTTGCGTGATGTGGCAAAACAAGTACCACTTGATCGCTTATTGATTGAAACAGACAGTCCTTATCTTGCGCCTATGCCGTATAGAGGAAAGTCTAATGAACCAAAATACGTGCCCTATGTAGCCAAAGCCTTGAGTGATGTATATGATAAACCACTCGAAGAGATTGCCATGATTACAACACAAAATTTTGAAAATCTTTTGCGAGGCAAATAAGGATTGCTCAGTGATGAGAGCAAGTAACAGAGTAAACCAATAACAGCGAAAGAAGAGAGTACAGGGTGAAGATGGATCGTCAGGCTCAGTTTAGAGCAAGAGAAGCATTAATTTTTCAAGTCGCTGAGCAGTTGCTTTTGGAAAATGGTGAAGCAGGAATGACTTTGGATGCACTCGCAGCTGAGCTTGATCTTGCTAAAGGGACGCTCTATAAACATTTTCAAAGTAAAGATGAGCTATATATGTTGCTCATTGTGCGTAACGAGCGCATGTTATTGGAAATGATTAAAGATACAGAGAAGGCATTTCCTGAGCATTTGGCATTTTTTATGCTGCACCATCTACATCACCCCGAACGTGCGGTTTTATTCCATCAAATTGAAGAACGGCTATCTACTACAGGTGTAGGTATTTATCATTTGTTTACAGAGCTTTATCAAGTTCGTAAACAGCGCTTACGCTTAATTATTCGTATGACAGAAAGTTATTTAGAGTCAATTCACAGCAATATGATGGTGCGCGATTATTTGGCATCTATTTGGTCAATTACGCAAGGTGGTGCATCGATTTTAAACTCAAGTTTCTATCAACGTTATTTGGGCTGTCGAGATACTCTTCGGGTTGCACTGATTGATCAGGCCTTGTCCTTGCCAAAACATCAAGTGCGAATGGCTTCAGTACAAACAATGTAAGGTCATCATGAAACAAAAGACATCATTATCTCAGTTGCAGTCAGGTTTTACCCTCATTGAGTTGATGGTGGTGATTGTGATCATTGCAGTGGTTGCTTCATTGGTCGTGTTTAATGTTGAAGGTGTCGATCAGCGTAAAGCCATGCAAGCTAGAGAAGTGTTGATGCTTGATTTAAAACAGATTCAGCGTGAATCGAGTGATCAAGGACGCATTTATGCTTTAAAAATCAGTCCTGCTAGCGATGTTTCCGATTTTAAATACGCATTGGTAGAATATCACGACAAGACTGTTGATTTGGCGAATCCAAACAAACGTATGGCAAATGAAAAAAAATGGACTGAAGTACAGGATTTTTCAGTGCGAACTTTACCTAGTCGTGTGTCATTTAACATTACGGCGCAAGAGCATCAATTTAATAATGCTACGAATACCGATTTAATTGGACGCAATGCGCCCGATTTAATTTGGCTTGGCAATGGTGAAACCAAACCTGTTGCCATACAAATGTATTATGATCAAAAACCTGTCGGTGAGTTGATTCGTCTCGATTATTTGGGGCAAGTCAGTGATGAGCAACAATAACAACTCAATTGAGTCGATGCCATGAAAAAAAAGACAGGCTTTACCCTGATTGAAGTTGTGGTTGCACTCGCAATTTTTGCAATAGCGGCTATGGCGCTAACCAAGGTGGCAATGCAATATACTCAAGCCACATCAAATGCTATTTTACGTACCAAAGCGCAATTCGTTGCACAAAATGAAATTGCTCTCATGGAAATTAATAGAGAATGGTTGCAGGGAACCGCATCCAAGCAAATCACAGCGCAGGGTGAAACATGGCAAGTCGACAAAAAGGCTGAATCGACCATTAGTCCTGATGTTCAGCGTATCGAATTACAAGTCAGCCTTTTTAATACCGATCAGGGTAAAGTTGAAACAGGTGTCACAACATTGATTTTTTTTAACCACCCTGCAAAAGAAAAACAATCGTGAAAATTTACGCTACGTCACGAAAGGGCTTTACCCTTGTTGAATTGTTGGTTGCCATTGCTATTTTTGCGGTGCTTTCTGCATTGGGGTGGAAAGTTTTTGATTATTTGATTCAAGTTAAAGATCGTAATGCTGTGCATGAAGCTAATGTTGGTCAATTACAGCAAGCCTATCAGCAAATGCAACGCGATACTTTGCAACTTATGCCTGTGACGGCAAATATTGCAGGCGATGTACAACCTGCGCTTAGTTTGTCTAATCAACAATTCACTTTTAGTAAAGCAGGTGTTACTGATCCATTAAAACAAGGTCGATCTGCTTTTGAACGTATTGAATACCAATACAATGCACAAGATAAAAAAATATATCGTTTAAAATATAATAACTTGAATATGCTTCGAGCTGAACAGCCACTATCAGCAGTATTGCTGAGTGATGTTGATCAGTTTGAAGTCATGGCTATGAATCCGACGGAAATTAATCAATGGCCTGCAACAGCAATTGATGCCGAAAATTTACAATATCAACGATTACTTCCTCGGGGAGTTCGGGTACGTTTTACCATTCGTGAGATTGAATATGAATGGTTATTTAGTTTACTTAATACTGACTTCATTCTTCAGCAAGCCCAAAATAATCAGAATGGAGGAGGCTCAGGCAATCAGTCAAATAGTCAAAATGGGAATAATTCCCAACAAGGAAACGTGCAGCAAAATAATATGCAGAATGAGAGTGAGTAAATGAACTTAAAACGCACTCCTCCAATATATACTTTAAGTCATTCACAACGTGGTGTTGCGCTGATTACCATTTTAGTTATGGTGGCAATTGCAACGATTTTGGCGGCAACCATCGCTAAACGTCAAAAGCATACGGCTGAAAATACCGCTTATTTGATTCGACAAAATCAGGCATTACTGTATGCCAAAAGTGCCGAAGCCTTTGCATCTGAATTATTAGTACAAGACAGTGATAGCAGTGGTGGTGCGGACTATCTACAAGAAACATGGGCACAACCGATGCCGCCATTTCCTGTTGATGATGGTATGGTATCGGGTCGGATTGAAGATGAATCTGGAAAATTTAATCTCAATGACCTTGTAGGGGCTGATGGTACAACGGTAAATGATGATGCAAAAAAACTATTTGAACAATTGTTACGCCGTGTTGGTCTACCAGTAGAATTGAGTCAATCGACAATAGATTGGATAGATAGTGATGATTTGACTGTTGGTTCGATGGGGGCAGAAAGTAATTATTATCAAGGGTTATCACCGGGTTATACCTCTGCTAACGCACCCTTTAATGCAATTGAAGATCTGAAGCAAGTTCGTGGATTTGAAGGTGGAAATTATGATTTGATTGCACCTTATCTTTCGGCATTGCCTGCAACAACAGTTAAAATTAATATTAATACTGCACCATCATTATTGCTTGCAAGTTTAGATGAAAAATTGGACGTCAATACAGTTGCAACGGTATTGCAAGAAAAACAAAAAAAGATGGAACACTTTGCCAATGTCGGTGAGTTACTTGCTGTACAGCCTTTTGATAGCATGAGTGATGAAGGTAAAAATCTTGCCAATAAAATGCTCGATGTAAAATCGGATTATTTTAAAATTCAAGTTGAGGTGATATTGAGTAATCGAAAACGACAGCTCAGTAGCCATGTTTTTCGTAAAGATAAACAGGTGACTATTTATGCACGAAGTATGGCACCTTTTATTTTTCAGCCTTAAACTAACCCATTCACAAACGATTTTACTTTCTTATGAATCTGTAGGTTTTTCTCTCAAAGGTTGGAATATGGTATGTATATCTTCATGATGTATTTGACCTATAGTGCTGAACGGTAAAATTAATGCTCAGGCTCAGCATTTTGCTTTATAATTAAATTTCTTAACGTTTTGTTGAATGTACTGGCATATGTTAATTCGAAAGTTATTTAAGTTTGAAAATGCACACATTGTTCGTAATTGTACTTCTGACCGCTGTAAGCGCTCGATTCATGGGCATAGCTATAAGGTTGAATTGTTGCTAAAAGCTTCGAAGCTCGATCATGGTCAGATGGTGTACGATTTTGGTTTGTTGAAAGGTGTTATTAAGGATATTTTTGACAGTTTTGATCATGCCATTTGTTTTTGGCAAAATGATGATCCTGAATATATTCAGGCATGTAAAACATTCAGTGCGCGTTGGGTGGCTTTGCCTGTATCACCATCGGCAGAACAGTTTTCACGGATTTTCTTCTTTCTTGCACAAGAAGTGATGAAATCGACCATTACCCAAAATGGTGAAGGCGATGTTGAGGTGTATTCGGTCATTGTGCATGAAACGGATACAGGCTATGCACAAAGTTTTCAAGAAGATATTGAAAATGAGCAAATGGGTATTTTGACATTGGATCAAATTGTATTTTCAGAACAGGTACAGAACGAATGGGCTGATCCTGAAATGTATGGAAAATTACAACAAGGGATTCAATTTCAAAACCCTGAAGTAGATTTGCAAGTAAAAATTTAAAAATGGTTTGATTGAGAAGGGCTTGAGCTTTAGTCAAACTGTCGATTGTGAAGATAATTCACAAATATTGTAAAAGTAATAGTGGTATAGAGTAGACACATTGCGTTGTCGAGCGATAGATTTAGGATGAAAGATTAATGCTGCACACCGAGCAGGAGCTGAACAAATTAAGACAGATTCGATTGAATGAAAGTTGGAAAATCAGTCTAACAGAGTTTTTGTTGAGTCCGAAAATGGATCAGTTGCGTGAATTTCTGCTTGCGGAGAAAACTGCAGAGAAAACGATTTACCCACCAAATGCATTGATTTTTAATGCATTTAATACTACACCTTTAGAGCAAGTAAAAGTGGTGATTTTGGGACAAGATCCGTATCATGGTCCGAATCAGGCGCAAGGTTTAAGTTTTTCTGTACAAAAAGGACTTGCTTTACCACCATCTTTACGTAATATCTTTCACGAATTACATACCGATTTGGGTATTCCTGTATATAAAAATGGTGATTTGAGCAAGTGGGCACAACAGGGTGTTTTATTGCTAAATAGTGTATTAACCGTTGAAGCAGGGCAGCCAACATCACATCAAAAACAAGGTTGGGAAGATTTTACCGATACTGTAATTGATGTACTAAATGAGCAAAGAGAGAATATAGTCTTTATTTTATGGGGCGCATATGCTCAGCGTAAAGGACAACGCATCAATCAAAATAAACACTTAGTGTTAAAAGCAGCGCATCCATCTCCTTTGGCTGCAAACCGTGGTGGTTTTTTTGGTTGTAAACCATTCTCAAAATCAAATAATTATCTGAAACAACATGGCATTGAGCCAATTGACTGGCAGCTGGACGCATGACTAACACTCCCGAAATGAACGCTTATCATCCCGATTTGATTATTGAGGAATCTAAAAATGGATGGCGCATTGTTCGCCTGAACCGCCCAAAATCGTTGCATGCTTTGGATGAATCCATTGTTGCAGCATTGCTTAAACTGTTTGAGGACTATCATGTCGATCCGACAGTTAAAGCGATCTGGTTAGATTCGACGACACCGAAGGCATTTTGTGCGGGGGGGGATGTACGTAAATTACGTCAACTTGTGATTAATAATGAAGTTGATGTTGCAAATCAATTTTTTAAAACTGAATATGCACTTGATTTATTGTTACATAACTATGCGAAGCCAATTGTAGTCTGGGGTGAAGGTTATGTCATGGGTGGTGGTTTAGGTCTATTTATGGCTGCACCATTCCGCTTAGTGACACCTTACTCCCGTCTGGCAATGCCTGAAGTGAATATTGGTTTATATCCTGATGTTGGTGCAACACGTTTTCTTGCAGATCGTGGTCCGATTGGCTTATTTACGGGTTTGACAGGTTCAATTATGACTGCTGCTGGCGGTTATGGCATTGGTTGGGCGACGCATATTTGTGATGCACAGCGTGATATTGTATTACAAAAATTAATTGATATTGATTGGGGGCATTACCCTGCGGGTGATTTCCGTGCGCTAGATGACACGTTAAATGGTATGCATCGTCCTGTTTCACCAGGACCACTACAAAACTCATTGGACGTGATTCATAGCGTATGTCGTGGTGTGAACTTTGAAAGTGATTATGCTGCGATTATTGGTTTAAGTGATGCGCGTAGTGATTGGTTGCGTCAAGCGAGTGAAAACTTACAAAAAGGATCGCCAAGTACCGCCGCCATTACTTGGTTGTTGTGGCAGTGGGGTCGCCAAGTACATGCTTGGAATGAAGTTTTTGATCTTGAGGTACAAATTTCAGATTGGAAAATTCGACATCCTGATTTTGTTGAAGGTGTGCGCGCACGTCTTGTTGATAAAGACCTTTCACCTGAATGGGAGGAGGCAGAGTCAATGACCTTAAAAGGGATTCTGAGTAAAAACCCACCTGTGACCAATATTGAAAGTTGGAATGCACTGTTAAAGCAGTACGAAATTATTTGATGATTATAAATTTGATTACTCATAAGTAGTCAAATTTATTATATATGTTATGGAAAGTTTTATGTCTAAATTGCATGACTCACTCAATGAAGCATTAAGTGATCAGCAAAAAATAGATTTACAGTGGATGCAGCTTGCTTATGTGCAAGCTGCTGAGGCTGCTGAATCGGGAGAAATTCCTGTTGGTGCAGTGATTGTTAGTCAAGGACAGATCATTGGACAGGGGTTTAATAGCTCCATTTCGACTCATGATGCTACAGCACATGCGGAAATTTTGGCAATTCGCCAAGCATGTCAAAGCATTAAAAACTACCGTTTACCTAATGATGCTACACTCTACGTAACTCTTGAACCGTGTACCATGTGTGTCGGTGCGCTTATTCACTCTCGCATTCAACGTGTTGTTTTTTCTGCAACTGAACCGAAAGCAGGTTCATTGGTCAGCGCACGTCAATTGCTTAATTCAGGCTATTACAATCATGTATTTGAATTTGAAGGTGGTTGTATGCAGGACCAGTGTTCCGAACAACTTTCAAATTTCTTTAAAATGCGCCGTGAACAAAAAAAACAAGCCATACAGCTAAAAAAGTCATTAAATGACGCTACTGAATAATTTATTATATTGAAATTGACAATGAGTGTTGTCATAGTGTTCTAAACTTACACAACAATGGAAATAACAATGAATTCGATTCAAGTAAAACAAGAGTTTAATGCGCCTGTAGAACAGGTTTTCGATTTACTATCTAAACATGCAACTTATAATGTGGCATTTGCACCAATTCAAGTGGTGCGTGTGAAGGATTCAACTGATCCTGAACGTCCTGATGGTTTAGGTTCAATTCGTCGTATGGGTTTAGGACCGATCAAACCGATTCAAGAGCAAATTACCTTTGTTGATGTGAACAATCGCATTGAATATAAAATAATTAAAAATCCACTAATTAAACATCATATTGGGATTATTGAATTTACGCCATTAGGTGATCATAAAACCCGTGTTGATTATACGATTGAATTGCAAGCACGTGCGCCATTTGTCAGCAAATTAATACTTGCACAGTTAAAAGTAGCGATTACACTAGGTTTTAGAAAACTTGCAAAGTCTGTATAAACAGGAAATTCAATGACAATTCAAATTATTACCATCGATGGTCCAAGTGGTTCAGGAAAGGGAACATTGGCGGCACGATTGGCAGCGCATTATCAGTTTCATTTATTGGATTCGGGTGCTTTATATCGTCTACTTGGATTGTCATTACACCAACAAGGTTTACTTGAATCGCTAGATGATGCAGATGTACTCAAACAATGCGTTACAATTGCAACAAAACTTGACATCATCTTTGAAACAACAGAATCAGGTATCGTAACATTACTAGATGGTCAAGATGTAAGTCAAATCATTCGCACTGAACAAGTTGGTGAGTATGCATCAAAAGTCGCTGCTATTCCTGAACTTAGAGCGGCTCTAGTTGAACGCCAATTGGCTTTTGCACAAGCGCCAGGTTTAGTTGCAGATGGTCGTGATATGGCTACAGCGATTTTTCCACATGCACAAGTGAAGATTTATTTGACTGCTTCTGCGGAGTCTCGTGCAGCGCGACGAGTAAAACAGTTGCAGGGCATGGGGCTGAATGTTAAAATAAACGATATTTTAGAAAATATACAAACTCGGGATAAGCGGGATATGGAACGCACAGTCGCTCCATTGAAACCTGCGTCAGATGCATACATCATTGACAGTTCCGAAATTGGCATTGAAGAAGTCTTTAAAATGATGACTGAGTATGCCGATTCAAAATTTTCTAAATAAACTGTTTTTCAATTTTTAAAATCAGCAGATGCATAGCTTGATCAGTTCTTATAGGGACTATGTGGACGCTTAACTAAACCAGCCTTGTCTGATCCAAGACTGAAGACTTACTAGGTATATCATGACCGAATCTTTTGCAGCCCTCTTTGAAGAAAGCGAATTAAACCTCAACGTTGAAAAGGGTGCCGTTATCCAAGGTATCGTTGTTAGCATCGACTCTGATTGGGTTACTGTTGACACTGGCCTTAAATCTGAAGGCGTTGTTTCACGTGCTGAATTCTTAAATGAACAGCGTGAGCTTGAAGTTCAGGTTGGCGACACAGTTGATGTAGTTGTTGAAGCGCTTGACAACGGTATGGGTCAAACAGTTCTTTCTCGTGAAAAAGCGAAACGTGCTGAAACTTGGACTAAGCTTGAAAAAATCTTTGAAGACGGCGAAATCGTTACTGGTATTATTTCTGGTAAGGTTAAAGGCGGTTTCACTGTTGACATCGGTCCAGTACGTGCGTTCCTTCCTGGTTCACTTGTAGACACTCGTCCGATCCGTGATACAACTCACCTTGAAGGTAAAGAGTTAGAATTTAAAGTTATCAAACTTGATGCTAAACGTAACAATGTTGTTGTATCTCGTCGTGCAGTTATGGAAGCTGAATCATCAGCTGACCGTGAAGCTCTTCTTTCTCAATTGGAAGAAGGTCAAACTGTTACTGGTACAATTAAAAACCTTACTGACTACGGCGCATTCGTTGATCTTGGCGGTATTGATGGTCTTCTTCACATTACTGATATGGCTTGGAAACGCATCAAGCACCCTTCAGAAGTTGTTGAAGTTGGTCAAGAAGTTACTGTTAAAGTACTTAAATTTGACAAAGAACGTAACCGTGTTTCACTAGGTCTTAAACAACTTGGCGAAGATCCATGGTTAGCGATCATGAACCGTTATCCTAAAGGTTCTATCGTTAAAGCTCGTGTAACGAACTTAACTGATTACGGTTGTTTTGCTGAAATCGCTGAAGGCGTTGAAGGCTTAGTACACGTTTCAGAAATGGATCACACTAACAAAAACATCCACCCATCTAAAGTTGTTCAGATTGGTGATGAAGTTGATGTTATGGTTCTTGAAGTTGATGAAGAGCGTCGTCGTATTTCTCTTGGTATTAAACAAACTCGTGCTAACCCATGGGAAGAGTTCTCTAAAGACCACGATAAAGGCGAAAAAGTTTCTGGTACGATCAAATCTATCACTGACTTCGGTATCTTTATCGGTTTACCAGGCGGTATTGATGGTCTAGTTCACTTGTCTGATATTTCTTGGAACGAACAAGGCGAAGAAGCTATCCGTCGTTACAAGAAAGGTGACACAGTTGAAGCGGTTATCCTTTCAGTAGATGCTGAAGGCAACCGTATCAGCCTTGGTATCAAGCAAATGAACAACGATCCGTTCAATGACTTCCTTGCAACTAACGAACGTGGTGCGTTGGTTAAAGGTACAGTAACTGCAGTTGACGCTAAAGGCGCAACTATTAAGTTGGCTGACGAAGTTGAAGCTTCTTTGAAAGCATCTGAAATCAATCGCGATCGCGTTGAAGATGCAACTAAATTCTTAGAAGTTGGTCAAGAAGTTGAAGCGAAAATCATCAACGTTGATCGTAAATCTCGTTCTATCAACTTGTCTATCAAAGCGAAAGACGAAGCTGAAGAAAAAGAAGCAGTTGCTAACTTGAAAGCTCCAGTTGCTGCAAATGGTCAAGACAATGGTCCAAAAACTATTGGTGACTTGATCAAAGCGCAAATGGGTAACTAAGGTGTTGTAAAGAAGTATTATTTAATGTAATTAATTAATACTTTTTATACAAATACTGTAAAAGGTAGCGTAGTATTCGATGACTGCGCTACCTTTTTGTATTTAAAAAGGATATTATTTGTAGGTTGATAAATAGCATTAAAATTTATGAGGTTACCTATGACAAATGAAGCACTTAATAAGTCTGACTTAATAGAACGCATTGCGTTGAAAAACCCACATTTAGCAGAGCCTTTAGTTGAAGAAGCTGTTAAAATTATGATCGATCAAATGATTGCATCATTATCTGGCGATGATCGTATTGAGATTCGCGGATTTGGTAGCTTTGCATTACACCACCGTGACCCACGTGTTGGTCGTAATCCTAAAACAGGTAAATCTGTTGAAGTTGCTGCAAAAGCAGTTCCACATTTTAAGCCTGGTAAAGCACTACGTGATGCAGTAAACGAATCTGCCGATAAATAAAATTCGAATGGGGTGTCTATGCGCTATGTCTTGGTGTTACTGCTGATAGCAATTTTTGGCTATGCTTTAGCTTTGGTTTTACTTAATGGTACTGAACTAGCTGTAGATTTGTGGTTTACACAAGTTCCTGCTATGCGCTTAGGTTTATTGTTATTATTTACCTTAGTGATTGGCATTGTTCTTGGTCTGTTGTTGGGTGTTCAGGTTTTCCGTGTTTTTCAAAACAGTTGGGAAATTAAGCGTTTGCGCAAAGATATTGAGCATTTACGTAAAGAGCAGATTCAAAGTGCACAACAGGCTGCTGCTGAAGCTGCTGCAAATGTACGCCATGAAAAGACCGTATTGGATGTAAACCCTGAAAGTAAGAGTTCAAATCCTCTATAATACGCCTTGCTATTTCAAAAGAGACTTTACCTTATAGGTAAGGTCTTTTTTGTGCATATTAAATGAGTGGAAATATGCTGTGTAAATAATCGGAAAAGCTGAAAAGATTCATCCATGTTTTGCAGTGCTTGTCATACGCATTTATAATGCGGTAATTTTTAAGTGATGGAATTAAGAAACATGAGTGTTATTGTTGCTCTTGATGCAAAAAGCCAATATGACGCCTTAGCAATTGCTGAACAACTTGATCCATCCTTATGTCGTTTAAAAGTGGGTAAAGAACTTTTTACGCACGAAGGTTCATCTGTCGTTAAGGCACTGCATGATCGAGGTTTTGAGGTTTTTCTAGATCTTAAATTCCATGATATTCCAAATACAACTGCTCAAGCAGTATGTGCATCGGCAGATATGGGGGTATGGATGGTTAATGTTCATGCTTCTGGTGGTCGCAAGATGATGGAAACATGTGTAGAGCGTTTAAAAGCAGGAAACTATGCAACTCAATTGATTGCAGTAACTGTTTTAACTTCAATGGGTCGTGAAGATTTACGCGATATTGGTTTAGATATAGAGCCTTTTGAACAGGTTCAGCGTCTTGCAAAACTGACTCAAGACAGTGGTTTAGATGGTGTAGTGTGTTCAGCGCAAGAAGCGAAAATGTTGCGTGAAACTCTAGGACAAGATTTTGCTTTAGTGACACCAGGTATTCGTCCAGCGGGTTCAAGTGCGGATGATCAAAAACGTATTGTGACACCAAAGCAAGCTATGCTCGATGGTTCAACTCATTTAGTTATTGGTCGTCCAATTACACAGTCGGCTAATCCTGCACAAACATTAAAAGATATTCTTGCAACGCTATAATTTAAGCAATTGTGTAGAATCTACGTAAAAAACCTTTCAATCGAAAGGTTTTTTTATACCTTATGGATGCGTTTTACATTCCACTGAAAAGGTATGACTATGCGACTAGATCGTCTTGATTTGAATGCAAGTCTAGGGCAATTAGAAGCGTAAGAAAATTAAGAGAGCTAACAGAATCAACATGGTATAGCTTCCGATATTGCTTTCGAAGTCATTATCCAAATAGGTATTTCAGATACTATAGATCTAGGTAGTTCAATTTTAGATTTTTTGGGTGATTTGCTGAGTGGAATTGAAATTAACTTTTAGTCAATTTGAGGGTAGTATTTCAATGTATGAATGATTTAAAGCTACTTTTCTTTATATGTGATTACGTGGTAAAAAGTGTTTAAATTGAAAGTTTCATAAAATTAAAAAATTTTAAAGCAAAGTCAAACATAAATTTATAAGTTGGTATTTGTCGTTTCAGTAAATATTAAATTTTAGGAGGATAAAATGTCTTTAGGTGCAATCTATTTATGAGAAATGAGTTTATAAACACGATTCCCAGACTGAATGAACCTGAACGTATGGTATATGAGCTTTACCAGAAACACCGTAACACGACCAGTCGTGGGAATAAAAATTCTGCATTAGGCTGAATGTATGGTCACTAAAAAAATATAACTTTTGACATTTAAAATTTTTAAAGAGCCGCCAATACACTGACTGCAATTGGAGCAAGTACCGAAAGTATAAATCCACTGACCATGGCATGAGGAATAAAATCATTCCCACAAGCTTGTTTGACCATGGGTAATGTGACATCCATTGCAGTTGCACCTGCAGATGAAATAGCAGAACGAGGATAGCGCCAACCAATTATATACATAAATAAAATGGCAAAAATTTCTCTAAATAAATCATTGATTAAGGCAATACTACCAAGTTGAGAATTTTTGAGCTCTGTCACTACAATGCCAGTCATAGAATAAAAACCATAACCTTGAGAAAGCATAATTAAATCTTTGAGGCTAATGTCTTTGGTCATGAATGAAACAGCAATAGCACCTAGAATTGAACCAATAATACAGCCCACAGGCACGAGCATAATTTTCCAATTGAGCCATGAGCGATCAAGTGGAGAATAGGCTAAATCAAGACCAATTAAGATCATGTAAATTAACAATAAATTCCATGTACTGACATGTAGTGCATATTGATGATGATTGGCAAGCTCTGCTATTCCATAACCAATGGCAAGGGCAATGAATGCATAGCTAATATTAAGTAACGAGCCGACTAGTAATTCGGCAGAAACTTTACCTTGCGTTGGCTTATAGCCAATAGCTTTAAATAAAATATAGCAACATAAAAAAGCACCAATTGATGTTGCAAGTGCAATACTGATAGCATTACCTAAAATTTGTGCAGGGCTCGCAATACTATGCATTGTTTGCGAAAACTCTATTGCGATTGCAATGAGTAAAATATAGGTAAAATAAGGTAGGATTTTAAACGCAATTTTTTCGAGCCATTGAGGTACACGGCGTGCAAAAATAAATCCAAGAAATAAACAAAAAAGAAGTTGGAAAATAAGCCAAAGTGATTGCATGAAAATAGGCAAATAAAATTATTTGCCTATTATAGTCATTATTTAAGCTGCTTGTGAGCCTTTTACGGGCTGTTTTTGATTGCCTAAAAGCTGATAATCATTCAGGTTGGCTTTACGTGTTTTAAGCCAAAATTTCCATGTATAGGTTGGCCAAAGTGAAAAGTTTTTACCGCCATCTTGTTGATACCAACTGACACAGCCTGATTGCCATACCGTACCTTGGAGTTGTTGTTGTATAGATGTATTAAATTGATCTTGAACCTCAGGTTTAATCGTAACTGCTTGAATATGTGTTCTTTCAACCATTTGAATCAATTGTAAAATATAATTCACTTGTGATTCAATCATGAAAATCACTGAATTATGTCCAAGTACAGTATTTGGTCCCAATAGCTGAAATAAGTTTGGAAAATTTTTAGTGGTGATACCATAATAACTTTCTGCACCATCTTTCCATGCTTCTTTAAGTTCAAGACCATTTTCACCATAACATTCAAATGATTTTAAATAGATACGAGGGTCTGTAATAAAGCCTGTACCGTAAATAAGACAGTCAATTTCACGTTTTTGTCCATCTTTGAATATGATGCTATTTTCAGTAATTTCCTGAATTTGCTCTGTGACTAGCTCAACATTGGTACGGTTGAATGTTGGAAAATATTTATTCGAAATCAAAATACGTTTACAGCCCATAATGTAATCAGGGGTGAGTTTTTTGGCAATTTTTTTATTTTTAACCTGATATTTAATAAATATTTCGGCAAGTTTTTGACCGTATTTCATCATTTGTGGTTGAACAATTGGAACAACACGAGATTCATTTGACCAATATAAACGTGCACGATGTAGTTTGCGGAACCATTCAAATTTTTCGAAAAGTTTTTTATTTAAATCGTTATATGTGCGTTCATCTCTTGGAATGACCCAAGCAGCAGTTCTTTGTAAGACATACAAATTTTTAACTTTAGGTGCAATTTCAGGAATGTACTGGATCGCACTACCACCAGTACCAATTGAGGCAACATTTTTATCATTTAAGTTATATGTATGGTTCCAATGTGAAGAATGGAAGACTTCACCTTTAAATTTTTCGATGCCTTTAATATTTGGTATTTGTGGAACATGCAGTGGGCCTGATGCAAAAATAACAAATTGTGATTCAATGCTTGAGCCATCTTTAAGTTGAATAGCCCAGTTAAAATTCGTTTCACTATAGGTGGTTGAGATGACTTCTTGATTGAATTGAATATATTTTTTAAGATTAAATTGTTCAATTAAATCTTGGATGTAGTCAAAAATTTCAGGAGCCTCAGCATAGCGTTTAGACCAATTGGTTTTTGCTGCAAATGAGAGGGAGTACATATGTGATTGCACATCGCATGCTGCACCTGGATATTGATTTTCACGCCATGTACCACCGACATCATTGGCTTTTTCGAGAATAATAAAATCTTGAATTCCTGCTTGGAGTAAGCGAATTGCCATGGCTATGCCACCAAAACCTGCACCAATAATGGCGACACGTATTTTTTGTGATAGATCTTTGTTTTGAGTTTGGCGCGACATTAATTTTCATCCTGAACATTTATTGTACTTATTGCGTAGCATAATGTGGTTGGTCAAAAATGAATATGATTGTAAAGACGTAAAAATTGATATATTCGGCAATTTGCAATGAGGCTACTTTCGGGTAAAAATATGAGCTAACAATTTATTTTGATGAATTCTATGTCTAATAGAATGTCATTAATTGGAATACAGTTCAGCGTAGATTCAAGAGTTGCTTGAAATTTAATGAAACGATCCATTCTCGGTTTGATGTATTTGATTCAAGGTATGCGTAATGCAGGCATTGATGTCGATGCACGTTTAGCAAATATTGGTATTCAAGCCGATGCGATTGATATGGGTACGATTATTCATGCCGACCTAGAGTGGGATATTCTTAAAGCAATTGGGCATGATGTACGTCCAGAGATTGGATTATTCATTGGACAGCATTACGCACTGGCCGGTTACGGTCCTTTACTCATGTTGTTGGTGACTTGCGGTACGATTCAAGATGCCTTGAAAAGTGGTATTCGTTTTCAAGGTTTGACACATTTGTTTGGTCAATTGGCTTTGCTTGAAAAAAATCAAACACAGGGTGGGCGGGTTGCTTTGACTTATGTACCTGTTGATCTTGAAACGGATATGGGATTGCTTCGGGCACAATGTGAAATATCGGGAACATATAAATTTATTCTCGATATTTATCGGATGATGGGTTTATCTGCACCTGAAATTCGTGTGGAATTACCATTTTCTGCACCAAAAGATACGACTACACTTGAGGAATATTATGCCTACTATGGGCATGATTTGCATTTTTCAGCTGACTACGCAGTTTTTCAGCTGAATCAAGATGTATTGAATGTGCGAATTCCATCGGCAGATTTGATGACATTTCGAGTGTATGAAGATAAATGTATTGCTGAATTGGAGCGTTTAAACAATGATGTGTCACATCCGCATTCACTAATTCAGCATGTAATGGATTATTTAGAATTACAGCAAGGTGTAATTCCAAGTATGGCAGAAACGGCACATGCTTTGGATCTTGCAGAACGAACATTGCGTTATCAGTTGCAACAATTGGGCACAAGTTATAAAGAAATTCGTGAGCAATTGATTAAACATAAAGCACTGAAGTTGATGGAATACAACGAATATTCGATTGAAGCAATTGCAGACTTATTGGGTTATTCTGAACCTGCTGCATTCAATCATGCATTTAAACGATGGTTTGGACACAGCCCACGGCAGTATGCAAAACAGCCTAAGCTGAAAAAATAAAATGATCGTCTAAAGTTTTATTTATAGCTGTTCAATATCCGATATACTCCACTTGGACCAGAAAAAGTACCTAAGCCATATGTTAGATCAGAACACGACACACAGCACCTCATTTACTCCATTATCACCTGGTGAGCGTTATGCTCAGGCATTGTCTTCGGGGCAGTTTATGCCTGATGATGCACAGGCACAGGCAGTGCATGAGTTGGAGAGAGTTTGGCAGGAACTCCTTAACCGCTATAAAGCTTCTAAAAAAGCCTTTCGCCGTTTTCGCCGTCAAACTGCACCACGTGGTGTGTATATGTGGGGTGGTGTTGGGCGTGGTAAAACATGGTTAATGGATCAATTTTATGATTCTGTTCCATTTCGCCGTAAAACAAGGATGCATTTTCATCACTTTATGCAGTATGTTCATCGTGAGTTAAATAAGCTTTCAGGTCAGCGAAATCCATTAGATTTGGTTGCGGATCAGATTTATAAAGAAGCCGTTGTCATTTGTTTCGATGAATTTTTTGTTTCAAACGTCACAGATGCAATGATTTTAAGCGATTTATTCCAGAAATTATTTGATCGTGGCATCACGCTCATTGCGACATCAAATATTGCACCAGATGGTTTGTATCGAGATGGAATCCATCGTGATCGCTTTATTCCAACCATTGAATTGGTGAAGAAAAACTGCGTTGTTTTAAATGTAGATGCAGGTGTTGATTATCGCTTACGTGTGTTAAAACAGGCACAATTGTTTAAGACTCCACTTAGTGATGATAATAAAGTGTGGATGGCACAACGTTTTTCAGCATTAACTGCATCACAAAAAGTTTCTGAAGAACCAATTATGATTAATAATCGTGTGGTTGAAACATTAGGACATACAGAAGATATTCTATGGTGTGATTTCCGTGAGTTATGTATGAAGCCGCGTAGCCCATCCGATTTTATTGAAATTGCAAATATTTATAATACGATTTTGGTGAGTAATGTTCCACATCTCACGGACTTACTATCAGAAGGGACACGCCGTTTTATTTATATGGTAGATGAGTTTTATGACCGAGGTGTTAAATTATTACTTACTTCGGAAGATTCGATTATTAATATTTATGAAGGTGAGCGACTTGCTTTTGAGATTGAACGAACTCGTTCTCGACTTTTGGAAATGCAGTCAGATGAATACTTGCAAGAAGCACATCGTTTGATTAACGATAACAGCGAACTTCAAGTTGAATCATAATATTTAGATGTAAAACGATAGCACTCTTCGGAGTGCTTTTTTGATTGTAAAATTTAATAGAATAATTCAGTAGATAGGTCGACTTTTTGTTGCATTCATGGCTTAATCTTTGAGCGTTGAGTGGAAAATGAAATGAAAAAAGCGTGAAAATTATTCATTTCAGCACTTAAGTCTAATATGGACATTTTAAAAACTTTATACACTGTAAAAGAGTATTTAGCTTGGTGATAATGTTGCTTTTCTGAGTGTCATTTTTTAAATATATGAGTACATTTACTTTATTTAAAATGATCACTATTTAGGAAAGTTATAGTACTATTCAGCTAAATATAATTCGGTATACTAGAAACTCTTGTTATAAAAAATAGCAATATCAGGAAAGACAATGACTGTACGTATTCAAAAAGGTAAGTTAGCGATTGCTAAAGAACTCTATGATTTCATAGAAAATGAAGCTTTACCGGGTTCAGGTTTAAACAGTGATACCTACTGGAAAAACTTTGAACAGGTTGTTGTCGATCTTAGTCCTAAGAACAAGACATTACTTGCGAAGCGTGATGATCTTCAGGCTAAAATTGATGAATGGCACCGTAATAATAAATTTGAACTTCAAGCTTACAAAGCTTTCCTTATTGAAATTGGCTACTTACTACCTGAAGTAGAAGATTTCCAAATCAGCACAGAAAATGTAGATGAAGAAATTTCATTGCTTGCTGGTGCGCAACTTGTAGTACCTGTGCGTAATGCACGTTATTGCTTGAATGCTGCAAACGCGCGTTGGGGATCACTCTACGATGCACTTTACGGTTTTGACGTGATCCCAGAAGAGGGTGGTGCAGAAAAAGGTAAAGGTTATAACCCTGTACGTGGCGAAAAAGTTATTGCATTTGCTAAAAATTTCTTAAATGGAACATTCCCACTTGTCGCAGGTTCGCATGCAGATGCGACCAAATATGCGGTGGAAAGTAAAAAATTAGTTGTAAGCTTGAAAGATGGCTCTACAACAACACTTGCAAAAGAAGCACAATTTGTTGGCTTTAATGGTGATGAAGCTGCACCTGTTGAAATTGTTCTATTGAACAATGGTTTGCACGTTATCATTGAAGTGGATGCAACAAGCCCGATTGGTCAAACTGATGCTGCAGGCGTTAAAGACTTGGTTCTTGAAGCCGCTGTAACGACTATTCAAGATTTAGAAGATTCAATTGCAGCAGTAGATGCAGAAGAGAAAGTTGAAGGCTACCGTAACTGGTTAGGTCTAATGAAAGGTGATTTAACTGAGTCTATCGTGAAAAACGGTAAAACAGTTACGCGTACTTTAAACAAAGACCGTACGCACAAAAACCTTATTGGCGGTGAAACGAAACTTCATGGTCGTTCATTGATGCTTCTTCGTAATGTAGGTCATTTGATGACGAATCCTGCGATTCTTGTAGATGGTGCTGAAATCTACGAAGGAATCATGGATGCGTTAATTACACCGTTATTGTCTTTCGCTGACATTAAAGGTCAGAACGAAAATCATAACTCTCGTAAAGGTTCGATGTATATCGTTAAACCGAAAATGCATGGCCCTGAAGAAGTTGCTTTTGCTGTTGAATTGTTTGAGCGTTCTGAGCACGCTCTTGGTTTACCTGCGAAGACACTTAAAATCGGTATTATGGATGAAGAGCGTCGTACATCTGTAAACTTGAAAAATTGTATCGCGCAAGCGAAAGACCGTACTATCTTCATTAATACTGGTTTCATGGATCGTACTGGTGACGAAATTCATACCTTTATGGAAGCAGGTCCATTCGTTCGTAAAGGCGAAGTGAAAGCGCAAACTTGGTTCCCAGCGTACGAAAACCGTAACGTAATGATTGGTCTTAAAGCTGGTTTACGTGGTAAAGCGCAAATTGGTAAAGGCATGTGGCCAAAACCAGATTTATTGCTTGATATGTATAATACCAAAATTGAACATCCTGAAGCGGGTGCAAGCTGTGCTTGGGTGCCATCACCATCAGGTGCAGTGATTCATGCGATTCATTACCATCAATGTAATGTTTCTGAGCGCCAAAAAGAGCTTTTACAAACAGAAGCTTTACCTTTAGATGACTTATTAACACCGCCATTGGCGACCGATACAAATTGGTCTGATGAAGAAAAAACTAAAGAGCTTGAAAATAATCTTCAAGGTATCTTAGGTTATGTTGTTCGTTGGGTAGATTTAGGTGTAGGTTGTTCTAAAGTTCCAGATATCAATAATGTTGGTTTAATGGAAGATCGTGCAACATTACGTATTTCTTCTCAGCATGTTGCAAACTGGTTGCGTCACGGTATTGTAACCAAAGAACAAGTAGAAGAAGTAATGCAACGTATGGCGACTATTGTTGATGGTCAAAATGCGGATGATCCTTTATATACACCAATGGGTCCAGCATTTAATTGTTATGCTTATGATGCAGCTTATGATTTAGTATTCAAAGGTGCAGAGCAGCCATCAGGTTATACAGAGCCATTGTTACATGCTTACCGTTTAAAGTTAAAAGGGTATACAGGCGACTAATTTGAGTTGTTGTATCTTTAATAAATAAAAAAACCTCTTCGGAGGTTTTTTTATTTCGTTTACATTAAAGGAAATAAAAAACTGCTTTTAATCCTGGTTGATTTAAAGCAGTTTTGGTCAAACATTTATATGCTTGTTTTAATGTGCAAGATTTTTAAAAATATGTTTTAACGATTCCATCATTTTTTCAATTTGTAATGGTGTTAAGCCTTCAAATGATTGTTCAAGTACAACACTCATGAGATCATTGATTTTCTCAGTCATTTTTTTGCCTGAATCTGTCAAATGTACACGAGTAATACGTGCATCTTCGGTGCATGAATAGGTGTCAACAAAACCTTCATCTTTCAAACGATACACGATTTTTGTAGTGGTCGACATTTTAGACACAATCATATCTGAAAGATCGGAAACACTCGCATGTGGCTTTGCATTGAGAGCAAGTAGCAAGCGACGGCGAGAGTTATCAACGCCATATTTTTTCAAAGCATGATCTACATTTAAAACGTATTGTGCATGCACTTGCGTTACCCAATAAAATGGAAATTCTTCCAAATTAAATTCGTCTGATGTAGGTAAAAATTTCGAGTACTTCTTAGACATTCTTAAATCCCATTTTTTTAATTATCGTCTGATCGCTATATTACTTATATTATTTGAAATTAGATAGATGTATCAATAATTGTTCAGTCATTTATCTGAAAAAACAGGAGAAATCCACTATAAAGATTTCTCCTAGGCATTAAACTACACATGTTCATTCAGTAATGACAAGGCATAACTGTCATGATTTTGATGGAATGCGATAATACTTTGCGCAAATCGTGTTGCTTCTATAAGTATTTGAGAATTTATAATATTCACTTGCGTCAGTTGTGCTGTCGGTTGTGTATTTTCAAGAATAACCTGATACGTAAGTTCTTGTTGTTGATCCTTGTGCATTACCCTAATGTTGATCTGATGTTGTTCTAAAACCTCATCATGATTGAGATAGGTGCCTTCATAACATGTATGTGTAATGTCCTTTGATATGCGTTTGAACGTTAAGGCATGAGCAATTGTCATGGCTGAAAATTCCATTAAGTTTATGATTAATTTAAAGTTAAAAGTAAATTAAGAACTTTAAGTGAAATGATGTCTAAAAAGTCATATACATAAATGAAATATCAAAAATATTTATAGGATATTTTTATATAAATAAAAAAGTCATTTATGTATTAATCAAAATGAAAAAAGATTTAAAAAATGGATGAATGATCAGATGTTTAAATATTATCGATTTGTACAGTGATATTTCATTTAAAAACAACATGAAGATGGCGTGTAAAGCTCAGATTGGGTCTAGGTTAAAATATTATTATTTCAGAATGTAACATTTCAAAAAAAAAGAATTACAAATGTATCCATTTATGCATAATAAAAGTCACTTTATTGAAAAAGGTATCTTTCATGGATCCATCGCCGTGTGGGTTAAATTGTTTTAGCTGTAAAATAAATACAGTGCAGGGGTTCTAATCAATGGAATTTTTAATGGA
The DNA here is from genome assembly GCF_046269225.1 of Acinetobacter sp. TY2. Classification (NCBI taxonomy): domain Bacteria; kingdom Pseudomonadati; phylum Pseudomonadota; class Gammaproteobacteria; order Moraxellales; family Moraxellaceae; genus Acinetobacter; species Acinetobacter sp. TY2. The sequence goes on along the minus strand of NZ_JBJZOR010000011.1, from coordinate 87,298 downwards.
TCCCGGTATTTGGGTTGGTCTGTTAACGCTGATTGTGTTAGAGATTGTACTTGGTATTGATAATCTTGTTTTTATTGCCATCTTGGCAGATAAACTTCCTCCAGAACAACGTGATAAAGCACGTATTTTGGGTCTCAGCCTCGCATTAATTATGCGTTTGGGCTTATTGTTTGCCATTTCTTGGCTTGTTACGCTTACAAAGCCGTTAATCACGGTCTTTAACTTGACCTTCTCTGGGCGTGATTTAATTCTTCTATTTGGTGGTTTATTCTTACTCTATAAAGCAGTTAGTGAATTGCATGAGCGAATGGAAGGTAAAATTGAAGTTCAGGTAACAACAAATAATGTTGTCTATGCAGGCTTTGCTGCTGTTGTTGCTCAAATTGTCGTGCTTGATGCTGTTTTTTCTTTAGATTCAGTGATTACTGCAATTGGTATGGTCGACAATATCTATGTAATGATGGTTGCGATGATTGTCGCAATGGTTGTTATGTTAGTTGCATCGAAACCATTAACCAACTTTGTAAATCGTCATCCGACCGTCATTATTCTATGTTTAAGTTTCTTATTATTGATTGGTATTAGTTTAATCGCTGAAGGCTTTGGCTTCCATATTCCGAAAGGGTATATCTACTCAGGTATTGGGGTTGCGATTGTGATTGAAGCATTTAACCAATTTACAAGCCGAAATGTAGAAAAGCATCAGTCTAAAATTCCACTGCGTCACCGTACTGCAGACTCCATCTTGAAATTGATGGGAAGTAAGCTAGATGATGATTTGATGTTGCAAACAGGTGAATCATTGGCTGCACAAAAAGCCTTTGGTGATGAAGAGCGCTATATGGTTGGTGGTGTTTTAACACTTGCTGAACGAAGCGTAGCTTCAATTATGACACCTCGTCTGCAAATTTCATGGATTAATCTTGATGATGATCATGAAAAAATTCGTGAGCAAATTCTAGCCGTTCCGCACAGTCTATTTCCTGTATGTCGTGGTCAATTAGATAAAGTTGTGACTATTGCGCGTGCTAAAGAATTGATTGATGCTTTGGATGACGAAGAGCAATTGCAAAAACTGTTAAAACGCAGTCGTCCGATTTTCATTTTTGAAAAAATGAAAGTGATTGATGCGATTAATACATTGCGTAGTTCAAAAGGTTCACTGGTTCTAGTTAGTAATGAATTTGGTAATATCCAAGGTTTGATTTCACCGCTCGATGTTTTTGAAGCAATTGCAGGTGAATTTCCTGATGCCGATGAGCAGCTTGAACTCACGAAAATTGATGAAAATACATGGAAAGCATCGGGAATGCTTGATCTGTATCAGCTTGAGCTTGAAATGGGTATGCTTGATTTAGATCTGGTACATGAAGATTCAGGATACTTTAGTGTTGCAGGTCTAATCTTGGATAAAACTCAAGGTGAAGTAAAACAAGGCACACAGATTGAACACGATGGTATTTGGTTTGAAGTTCTGGAAATGGATGAAAATCGTATTAAATGGGTAAAAATCACTAAGCCTGAATCTAGAGGTTAAGGTATTAAACTCATTGAAATAATTTAATTTTAAAATTGATATTAAAAATGCCTCAAAATTTGAGGCATTTTTTTATTTAGAAATATGTAGAAGACTATTTTAAAGTCGATTTAAAGAAAACTATAGAAAACTTAGGCTGCAATTTGTTCAGCAATAACAGCCCAAATATGGTGATGTGATTTTTTAAACATCAACATATGACCAATGGCTTTTTGATCATACTGAGTTGGTTGAAGTTCAATTTTATTTGTTTTCGCATTTGGATATAAACGCAGTAAATCATTGACATTAGCTTCGGTAGCAATTTCATCATCCGAAGCATAAATAGCTGTGATAGGGCATTGAATTTGCTGATGATAATCATTAAAAATGGTTTTACCAATAGCATTGATTACATAACCAGGCTTACTACAGAACTGTGCCCATTGGCGTGCAACATTCTTTGGTAAATTTTCGCCCATGCCTAGCATTTGAGTTGCGCCATAACCTTTCAGCGCAATCGATACGGGGAACACAACATTAAACATCACAGGCGCCATTTTTTTGGTACGCCCTTTGAGTCCTTTAACATGACCTGTTGAACCTGCAATTGCAATTAATCGAGCAACTTTCTGAAAATTAGGTGTAATTCCGAGTAACTGTCCACCTGCACTGTGTCCAATCAAAATAACTTTTTGTTGTTGTGTCTTGTTCAGTAAGCTATCAATGGCAGCCGGAATATCTAAAATTCCCCAATCTTGAATGCTCGCGTCACTCTTTTTTAATTCCGTATATAAAGATTGTCCAATGCCACGAAAGTCGAACACCATAACATGATAATTTTGTGTTGCTAACCACTCGCAGAATGAGTGGTAAAAACCCATTGTGATACCTGTGGCGGGACAAAGTAGAATAGGCAGTTGGGTTGTGTCACCTTGTGATGGGTAAAATTTTGCATTTAGGGTATAACCATCTTTACAAGTAATGGTCATGTTTTCACAACTGCTCATAATAATCATCGTATTGTTCTAGAGAAGATAGCTTAAACATACATGAGTTCTAAAAAGAAACTGAGGTTTGAGTGTGACCGAAAAGTCATAAAATATTTGCAGAGCTTGTTAAGATGGGGCATAAAAAATAAAGAGGAAAATGATATGGATGTTGAACAATTGAGCTTTGCCGTTAAGATTGCCATTATTTTTAGTGGTCTATATTTGTGGGTCGGTATGCTCACAGGAGTTTGGAAGTATTGGCAGATCAGTCGTTCTGTACATGCTAAGGCACATTATTATGTCGATATTGCACATAGAAGTAGTCTGCTGTATGCACCTGCGACATTAATTTTAGCGGTTTTAGCTTATTTTTCAGTATGGTCGGCAGAACTTAATCTTGCTTTTGTATTGATTAATGTCCTGTTTTTTAGCTTTTCAATCTTAAGCTATATTGTGCATGGCTTTTTACAAGATACGACAAACCAATTTCGTCAACCGCATAAATTAGGAAAATTAAGTTTACCTGTATGGTTGATGCGCTGTGCGATGTTGTTATTGGTCATTGGAGAGATTGTTGCAACAGGTGGTTTATTGTGGGGTGCAGCATTGGCTTTGATTTAAATGTAAAGCTAAGAAAAAAAGATTGAAAATTAAATAGATGAAAAAAGTATTTGAATTTTTATTATTCAATTTGTGCTACAAAAAAGGGATGACAAAGTCATCCCTTTTTTAATCAGAAGGACTGATGCGACGTTGTTTACGCTGGCTGTGGTCAATGATGTCCCAAATATAAAAGACAGCAGTTACAATAAGTGCATAACCAAAGAATTCAGGTTGTAAATTGCCTTGAATTAAACCATGCATAAGAATCATTAAAAAAATGGCAAGCGTCGTACTTATATAAATGACCAATTTGCTATTGGTCTTTAAAGAATTAATGAAGAATTGCTTGTTGAAATGTATTGATAACATCTCCATACCTCCTATTGTTATGTTTGACTAAAAACCATGTGTTTTAGTCTGATTTGTATTCTAGTTTTACCACAATATGGGAATATTTCAAGAGAAAATACTACTATTATGTGAATTAATTGTGACATATTTATGACAAAAATGGAATAGCTTATTTATTTACTAAATTAGTATTATTTTGATTGAAAATTACACAACAAGTTAAGTTAAAACAAAATCACTGAAAAAGAGAAATACCAAAGCATCAATCCTAAATGGGTTGATCTCGATATTCGGGGGTATTTTCATCTGATATTTGGATCGTAGCACTTGCACCGAGTGTAAGCAATAGTTGCACATTTGGGTAAAATGGCAAGTATTGGTCACAAATCAAATTAAATCGGGGTAAGATTTAACTTTACGGCATAAAAATAAGAAATGTCTTAATTTCGAATTTTGTCAATCACAATACAAACGATCAATACAGCAATTGAAGGTAATAACCATGCGAGATTTTGTGCATTAAGTGGTAGATGTTGTAAAGCATCGGGTAAAATATCTGCAAAAGCAGTGACTTTAATGCCTTCAATAATTCCAAATGCAAATGCAATAGCTGTTACAGGTGCAACAACGTGTGATGGTTTTTTCCAGAATTTCCAAAAGAAACTTAAAATAATAACCACAATTGCTGGCGGGTAAATTGCACTAAGTACAGGTACAGATACCGCAATTAATTTAGTCAAACCAAGATTTGAAATAATTAATGAGAATAATACGAGAATGAAAACTAAAATTTTATAGGGAATTTTAGTAAGTTCCGAAAAGTATTCAGCACAAGCACAGGTTAAGCCAATTGCAGTGACCATACAGGCAAGAGCAATAAGAATGGTGAGGAAGATTGATCCCATATCACCAAAAGCATGCTGTACATAAGCATGTAAAATTATGGCACCATTAGCGGCATTTGGTGCGGCTTCATGGCTTCCAAGCCCAAGTTTAAATAAACTTAAGTAAACAAGGGTTAGGCCTACACCTGAAATTAAACTTGCAATAATGGCATATTTAGTCACGAGTTTAGGATCAGTAACGCCACGTGAATGGATGGCATGAATAATCACAATACCGAAAACCAATGCACCTAAAGTATCCATGGTTAAATAACCATTGACGAAACCTTCAGATACCGGGCTTGTAACATAGTTGTTAATTGCTGGTGGGACTAATCCTGCTGGAATAATAAATGCAGCAATACCTAAAATCGCAAGGGAGATAATTTTAAGCGGTGCAAGAAAATGTCCAACAGTATCGAGTAATTTATTTGGATATAGCGATACGACTGTGACAATCGCAAAATAAATAACACTATAAATGAATAAGCTGCTTGCTGAATCACCAAAATACGAAGAAAAACCAATCTCATAAGAAACAGTGGCTGTTCGTGGTGTTGCAAATAATGGCCCAACAGAAAGATAGCAAACTACAGTCAAGAGTAGACTTGCCACTTTTCCAAGCGGAGAACTTAGAATAGCGATGGAACCTTCTGTTTTAGACAGCGCCATAATCGTTAAAACGGGTAAGCCAACGGCTGTGATTAAGAAACCAAAAGCAGCTAACCAAACATGTTCACCGGCTTGCTGAGCAACAATCGGTGGAAAGATAATATTGCCTGCCCCAATAAATAAGGCGAAGGTCATGAACCCTAATGCAATAATATCCCGTGTGCGGAGACTAGTCATAAAAGGAAAGATATTGCAAAAGGAAATAATTTTAGAGTAAATACAACTACTTTTGTATTTTATTTTATCAATCACATATAATTTAGTTATGTATTATTCCATTAAATTCTAAATAAACAAATGATATCTAAGCTAAAAATATGATATTTGAAGTTGAAAATGAGTGATTATTGAATATGCGAATTTATTTTTGTATGTACTTTGTTTGGACAAATTAGACTAATACATACTATTTCCCATTTAATATGTACTTTATATATTCGGTTCGCCCTATTGGATAGGAAAGCGTATACTTATGTTTCTCAAAAAAGAGGGTTAAGTCATGAAAGCTTCTGCAGTCACTATTAAAACTGAACAGGATATTGAAAAACTTCGTATATCGGGGCGTCTTGCTGCTCAGGTACTAGAAATGATCGGAGCTTATGTCAAACCTGGTGTGACGACAGAATATTTAGACGACTTGTGCCATGACTTTATTGTCAATGAATTGAAAGTCATACCTGCCAATATTGGTTATTACGGTTATACCAAAACGACTTGTATTTCGCCAAATGAGGTCGTGTGTCACGGTATACCATCGGCAAAAATTGTTTTACAAGATGGCGATATTATTAATATTGATGTTGCGATTATTAAAGATGGTTATTTTGGTGATACCAGCCGTATGTACTGTGTTGGGAATGTCAAACCTGAAGCAAAAAAACTCATTAATACAACATACGAAGCAATGGTTGCAGGGATTCATGCGGTAAAACCAGGAGCAACGTTGGGTGATGTAGGTCATGCAATTCAGCAAGTTGCACAGAGAGATGGTTATACCATTGTACGTGAATATTGTGGTCATGGTATTGGTAAGGTTTATCATGAACAGCCGAATGTTTTGCATTATGGTCAAGCAGGACAGGGTATGGTCTTGAAAAAAGGTATGGTTTTTACCATTGAACCTATGGTCAATATGGGCAAGGCGGCTGTGAAAGAGCTCAATGATGGTTGGACAGTGGTTACCAAAGATAAATCATGGTCTGCACAATGGGAGCACATGGTTTTGGTCACAGACGATGGTTTTGAATTGTTATCACCTTGGCCTGAAGGTACAGGAATTTATCCAGCGATTTAGATTATTACTTTAACTAGACTTTAGTCTATGTAATTGTATTTTTAAAATCCAAAGCTACTATAATGTGATTTGCATCACATTATTTTGGATTATTTTACTTTTTAATATCCAATCTATCTCATTTTATAGTTTTTAAATATTGGCAATATAGTTTAAATTTTATATAATTATCTCAAGAATCTAGCTGTAGTTTCTTTTTATTGTATTCAAGTTTTATAGCTTATCCATCACTGGATAAGCTTTTTTTTGACCTAAATTTAGGCGATATTTTTATTTTTCTATTATAAAAATCATAATGAATAAAGTTACATAATAAAAATGAATTAGATTATTTGTCCAATATGATAAGATTTTTTAAATCAGGTTTCTCCTGAACAGATAGATCAATCCATTGTGTGTTCAAATTTGAATCTATATTTATTATTTTACATATGTGCTTTGAACCATGTAGATATTAATTTAAGTAATTATTGTAGTAGCTTATAGAATGTATTGCCAATTGAGCCTAATCACGCACAATAACCTTGCTTGGATGTTCGTAACTACAAGATCAGGCAGTCATTTTCAACTAAAATTGTGAAGATGATTTACCTGAATCTTGATTATCTTATATTCAAAATTTATGTGATGAATATGCCGTTGTTAAGCGTATTGAGAATTTGTTAGGTTTTATTTTTAAATTTCAGAATGAATGAAACCAAAAATCCAAACAATAGTCCCCAAAATGCGGAACCGATACCGAAAAACTGTACACCTGACGCGCAAAATAAAAAGGTCAGTAATGCCGCTTCGCGATCTGCGACATCTTGAAAGGCAATGGCAATATTGTGGCTAATGGTGCCAAAAAGTGCGATTCCTGCAAGTACAATAATAAATAATTTAGGGAATGACATCAACAAACTAGTTAGTGTTGCTGCAAATAAGCCCATGATAATATAAAAAAATCCACAACTGATACCTGCAATATAGCGTTTGCTTGGATCAGGGTGGACTTGATCATCAAGACTAACTGCTGCACTAATGGCAGCAATATTTACGCTATAACAACCAAAAGGTGCAAGTAAAGCTTGGGTCAGACCTGTCCAGCCAATGAGGTGTTTAACATGCGGTTGATAACCATAGCTTTTAATCATTGCAATCCCTGGAAGGTACTGAGAAGCCATATTGATGACAAATAAAGGTAGAGCAAGTCCAAGAATAGCCGACCATGTAAATTCAGGGCTAATCCATACAGGTTTTGCCAATGACCAATGTACAATAGGCATATGGAATTCCATAAATATTGGACAGAGTATCAGCCCTGCAATGACGGTAATAACAATGCAATAACGTGCCCATAAGCGTTTCGAGATAATATAAACGGCTAAGAGAGATAAAATAAAAGCCCAATCGGTTTGCATGCTTGTAAAAAGTGCGATGCCGAATTTGAGCAATACACCTGCAAGCATAGCACTCGTGAGGCTTTGCGGAATATAAGAGAGGACTTTTTCAAAAATACCCATGAAACCGAGTATAGCAGTTAATAATCCACAGACTAAAAATGCGCCAATAGCTTCATATAAGCTGTAGCCACTGCCTGTTGCCATAATGAGGGCAAGACCTGCGGTTGACCATGCTGTTGCAACGGGGTATTTAAATTTCCAAGAGAGAATGAGTCCACTAAGACCAATGCCTAAGCCTAAAGCCCAAAACCAAGAAGTAATTTGCTCCGCAGATGCACCTAAAATTTGTGCCGCTTGAATGACCAATACTGCGGAAACACTAATGCCAATTAGAAAAGTAATAAAACCTGCAAATACGGCGGGGATGGAGAAGTCTTGAATGATTTTTTGCATGATTCCTTTCTGCTTACATGTTTAAATTTTAACAAATATTCAATTTTTAGATTTAATCAAGCTTGATATTCACTTACTTTCAGCGATGCCAAAATATAGTACTGAGCGAAAGCATAACCGATGAACATCACGCATATGCGCAAAATATGTAAAAGTCATCATTGGAAATATACATAAAAATGAGCAGGATGATATTTTTTGATTATCATCGGAATATTGGTGGAAATAGAAACAAAAAATTAAACCATAGTCGAGGTTGCAAGTTTTAGACCAAAGCCACAGAATAAGATTCCGACACAGGCAACACCAATAGCTGCAATTTTATAACGGGTATTAAAAAAGTTTGCGAGTTTCACACCTGAAAAAATGAGCAGAGTCAAATAGCCCATACTAATGATTTGTAAACTGACAGACAGTACTGCAAAACTCATTGCAGGATACGGATAGTTTGGATCAACAAATTGTACGAAAAACGATAAATAGAAAAAGATAGCTTTCGGATTCAACACACTAATAGTCAGCGCTGTACGGTAGGGATGAAAGTCTTGTTGTTCAGTTTGATTTGTTATCGTGGAAGCCACGATCTTTTCGGCTTTTTTGAACCATGTCTGATAACCTGCAATTAAAAGGCGTATACCTAAATATGCCAAATAACTTGCACCAACGACTTTAAGTAAAATAAAGAGCCAAGGAAATGCATGCAATAGTGATGCTGCACCTAAAATAGTGCATAAAATTAAAATTAAGTCGCCTGTAAAAACACCGAGCGCCCCAATATAGCCAGTTTTCACACCAAAGCGTGAGGCGATGGACATGACATACAATGAATTTGGACCTGGTAAAATAACAATGAAAATGGTTCCAATGATATAGGTCCAATAATCTATAACGCCAAACACTATGTCTCACCTTTTGATAAAATATTGGAAAGCTATTGGCTCATTCAATAAAAAAGCCGAGAAGCATCATAACAAACTCGGCTAACTTGTACACATAAAGCGTACATTTTTAGGGTATTTATAACGTAATTTTATATCAATATTTTACATGGTTGTTTAGTGGTGAATTGTTGCATCAATACCAAAAGATTGACGCAATAAGGTACTCAATTGATCACGAGCACGAATAAAACCATCAATCCCACCTTGAAGCAGTTGAAATGCCATTAAGTCATGTTCAAGTTGTGACTTAAAATCATCTTTTTGAATTGCTTGATGTGTTTCCTCATGATTTGAGTGGACATGATCAACAGTCAATTGTGCTGTGACTACACGTTGCTCATTGTTCAAGTCTGCCAACAGATTCGGTGCAACGGTTAATAAGTCACAACCTGCAAGTCCAAGGACTTGATCGACACTGCGGAAGCTTGCACCCATCACTTCTGTTTTAATGCTGTGCTGTTTGTAGTAATGATAAATTTGTTTAACTGATAAAACACCAGGGTCTTTTTCGATAGGGTAATGATCAACATTTTCAGCTTTTTTATACCAATCTAGAATACGTCCCACAAACGGTGAAATTAGGGTTACACCTGCATCTGCACAGGCTTTGGCTTGATGTAAACCAAAGAGTAATGTCAAATTACAATGAATACCTTCAGCTTCTAAGATTTTTGCTGCTTGAATACCTTCCCAAGTAGAAGCAATTTTAATTAAAATACGATCTTGTTCAACGCCATAATCTTTATATAGTTTTAATAACTCATGTGCTTTGGCAACCGTTGCATCTGTATCATAAGATAAAGAGGCATCGACTTCAGTTGAAACACGCCCTGAAACAATCTTTAAAATTTCAACGCCAAGTTTAACCGTAAGTATATCGATGGTGCGTTCAATAAGTTCATCATGCAGATAACCTTCTGCTTTGGCTTGTGTATATGCATCTTCAATGAGTACACGGTTTTCAGGTTGATTGGCTGCAACCGTAATCAGAGATGGATTGGTGGTAGCATCCAATGGACGAAATTGTTCAATTGCAGCTAAATCACCTGTGTCGGCAACAATAGTTGTAAATGCTTTTAATTGTGCTAAAGAGGACTGTGTCATTACGATTTAATTCTTGGTTAAAATACTTGTGTATTTATTTATAGCACATTGTGCTTTGAGCAAAAGTAAAAAAGTCTTGAAACGGCTTTTAATTTGCTTGAATTCTTTGATTTCGGATGTAATCAATCAAAAAACGAGCAGCAGCCCCGAGTTCACTTTCACGACTCCAAACCAAATCGACATAATATTCAAATTTCGGTGTGAAATCGGAAAAGTTTAAAATTTTTAATTGTTGCTGTAACAGTGGGTTTTCATTCAGCATTTCCAGAGGGAGAACACCCCAACCGAGACCTTGGCAAATCATCACGCAAGCTGAATGGTGATTGTCAGTGCGCCAATATTTTTGTGAGTAGAGCAGTTCGGGTTTAATCGTGCGGTCACGGCTTGCCACTACTATTTGACGATTTTTCAGAATTTTTTCAAATGCAATATATTCCAATTGGGCAAGAGGATGTTGTATTGATGCGACAGGAACCAGAGCTTCACGTTTTAATTCAACAAATTGCTCACTTGTTTCAAGTTGCTCTCGCTCAAACATTAGCGCAAGTTGAGCTGATTTATTCATCAGCATTTTAATAGCATCTTCTTGCGGTGCAGAAAAAATATTGATCTGTAATTCGGGAAATTGTTGTTCAAGCAGTGCAATATAACTTGTCCAATCAGTATGTAGTAACTCAGATACCACCACAATATTTAATGCCGATTCAAGCCCAACACTTAGCGCATAGGCATGTTGTTTCCATTGATTCATTTCTGTGAGTAGCTGTTCGGTACGTTCAAACAAAGTTTGTGCTTGTGCTGTAGGCAGTGGCTCACGACCTTCACGGCTAAATAATTTTAAATCGAGATCAATTTCCATATTCGCAATTGACATACTTACGGCAGAGGGAACTTTACCGAGCTTACGTGCCGCTGCAGAGAATGAACCTGTTTCCATTACCGTTTTGAAAATGATTAATTGTTCTTGGTTGATGTTCATTGGTCGTAAGTGAGTAAAAATATTAACATCTATCCTATCAAAAAAAATGAAAGAATCTAACTCGATTAATCAATAATAAGCACATAAAATGATTCCATCTGTAGTTTAGAGGAAATGATTTATGATGATTTCAAAAAGAAGAGTCGTGCATGCGTTGACTTATGAGATTATTCTTCTAGTGATCATCGCAATTGCATTAAGTTTTATTTTTGAAGTACCAATGGAAATTACAGGAACTTTAGGTATCGCTATGGCGGTCACTTCTGTGATTTGGAATATGATTTTCAATCATTTTTTTGAAAAGTATGAAAAGAAGCATCAGCTTAAACGTACTGTGCCTGTTCGTATTATGCATGCGATTGGTTTTGAAGGTGGTTTAATGTTGGCGACTATTCCAATGGTTGCTTATGCTTTGAATATGAGTCTACTTGAAGCTATTTTGCTCGATTTTAGTATGACGATGTGTATTTTGGTATATACCTTTATTTTCCAATGGTGTTATGACTACATTGAGGCACGTTTGGGAGTTAGTTCTATGGTGACTATGAAATAAGAAATTGTCATATTAGAAAAATGAATGTATTTATTTTAAAATTTATAGATAATCTTTCGCTAAAAGCCGTATCGATAGGCATTGATACGGTTTTTTTACAGCAATTAAAGGGAAATTAATCTGGTTTTTTAGATACAAATTGAATACCCGCCGTGTATCTATTTTGATGAGTAGATCCATAAATTGTGTAACGGTTTTAGCACGTTTCCAATCACGTTGTAATTCACAGAATAATTCAATTCGGCGTAATGCTGCTTAATTTGTCGCAACAGATGTGCCACCTCCAGCATCGACAACAACATATACTTCAAACCTTTTGAGTGAATCAAGTGCATGGAAGATTAAACATGCCTCTGTTTAAAGTGCAGTCATAGGTTGGAATACCTTTTAATACTTTACGTAATTGCGGAATCGGTGGTTTATTTAAACTGGTTGAAACATTAACGTAGAATGAGTGATTGATAAATCTTATACAAGTGCTGCCTTTACTTCACCAACAATGTTATTGATAAGTAATTGGCGATCAATTGAAGCAATCGAATTGACTTCAACAGGTTTGATAGTCGGTACAAATAAATACTGAATTTGGGAGAGTTAATAAAAATCATCTTTCTGATTACGAATAGCTTCACTTGTCATTTTATATCCTATTGTGAGTGAGTGTTATTGGAATATTGACCTTAGCAATCGCTATAGATAAATAAAATAATTGGGTATTTAATACTACAAAACGGTAACTATTTTGCATGAATGTTTTAAAACAAAAACACCTCTAAGAGAACTGAGAGGTGTTTAATATTTTTCGCTGTGTAATGATCGAATTATTTTTCAATAATTGCTGTTACACCTTGACCACCAGCAGCACAAATCGAAATAAGGATACGACCTGAACCTTTTTGGTTAAGTAGTTTTGCAGCACTTGCAAGGATACGACCGCCTGTTGCAGCAAATGGATGACCTGCTGCTAAAGAAGAACCATTGACATTCAGTTTGCTACGATCGATTGAACCCAATGGTGCATCACGACCTAAACGCTCTTTACAGAAAGTTGTGTCTTCCCATGCTTTGAGTGTAGACAATACTTGTGCTGCAAATGCTTCATGAATTTCGTAATAATCAAAATCTTGCAGCGTAATGCCTGCACGATCAAGCATACGCGGAACAGCATAAGCAGGTGCCATCAATAGACCTTCTTTTTTACCTACAAAGTCAACAGCAGCAGTTTCTGTGAAAGTCAAATACGCTAAAACTTCATGACCATTGGCTTTTGCCCATTCTTCAGAAGCAAGTAATACAGTCGATGCACCATCGGTTAACGGAGTAGAGTTACCCGCAGTCATGGTTGCATTTTCGCCTTTACCAAACGCTGGTTTTAGTTTAGCTAATTTTTCAACTGAAGAATCAGGACGTAAGTTATTGTCTTTGCTTAAACCTAAAAATGGTGTCATGAGGTCATCAAAGAAACCAGCATCATAGGCTTTTGCCATTTTTTGATGTGAAGTTGCTGCAAGTTCATCTTGCGCTTCACGAGAAATACCCCATTCAAGCGTTGTAATGGCTTGGTGCTCGCCCATTGATAAACCTGTACGTGGCTCACCATTTTTAGGAGCATCAAGTAAATCTTTAACATTGATTTTTGACAATGCTTTTAAACGGTCTTTTGCAGTTTTAGCAATATTTAGTTCAAGCATTGCTTTACGTAAGCCATCACCAAATGCAATAGGCGCATCAGACGTGGTATCTACACCGCCTGCAACACCCACTTCAATTTGACCTAAAGCAATTTTATTGGCAACAAGGAATGCTGCTTGTAAACCCGTACCACATGCTTGTTGAATGTCATAAGCAGGTGTTTCAGGTGCAAGTTGAGTATTTAAAACACATTCACGGGTCATGTTGAAATCACGGCTGTGCTTCAATACTGCACCTGCAACAACTTCACCAAGACATTGACCTTGAAGGTTAAAACGCTCAATTAAGCCATTTAACGCCGCAGTAAACATATCCGTATTGGATGCTTGGAAATATGGACCATTTGAACGAGCGAATGGAATACGGTTACCGCCAAGAATGGCTACACGACGAACAGTTTGAGTCATGGTTTTTCCCTGAGATGTGGATGTTTGTTTTGTAGGTGCTGAAGGCGCATCTACTTTTACTTTATTGGTATCTGAAGCTGTGGATTTTCGAGTCGATGTAGCAGCACGGGTACGTGGTGTCCGTGAAGTACTTTCTGATTTAGAAGCAACTGTGGTACTTTTGTTGGCACTCGTACGCTGTTTTGATGGTTTTGACACCGCTTCCGCAGCAGAATCCTCGACTGTTGGATTTTCTTGAGTTGTTTTGCTCATAAGGCTTTTCCAAGCATGTTTACGCTATTCTTAAGACGTACATTAGCATATTGTTGAGAGGGTCGTATTGACTGAAATGACATTTACGGATGCTTTCAGGTCAAGACATATAGTAGCTGAGTCAAGTATGATTCAGAACAAGCATCATGCATCTGTTGAAATATAAGTATCTGACATTACATTGAAGTTCGGACATATAAACAGATTCATTCAAAAATTAATTTTCAGAGAGATAATAAACATGTCTGACCAATACCAAGTATTTGCAAAATCTCCAATTGGTAAATTTGTCATTAAAAATTTAGGTTTGCCATCACCACTTGCGCTAGATCGTTTTGAATCTGCAACACCTGTAATTAAAGGTGCTGTACTTGTTGGTGCTGCGCCAGGTGGTATGTTGTCTGATTCAATTTCTCAAGTACTTAGCAATGTGCATGCAAATAGTTATGCAGGGAATAATGTTGAACTGCAACAAGCAGCAGCAAAATCAGGTTTAACTTTAAATGCGTTCAATGAAGGCGATAAAGAGTCAAAATTTAAAGCGGTTATTTTTGATGCATCAGGTATTCAAAATTCTGAACAGTTGAATGAATTACACAAGTTCTTTAGCCCGATAGCACGTCAAATTGCATCTTCAGGTCGTGTTATTGTTGTCGGTTTAACACCTGAAACAGCATCAACCATTAAGCAAGCTATTGCACAACGTGCTTTAGAAGGTTTTGTTAAATCAGTCGGTAAAGAGTTTAAAAAAGGCATTGCTGCACATCTCATTCATGTCGATGCAGATGCGGCTGCAAACCTTGAATCGTCTTTACGCTTTGCACTTTCACCGCGTTCTGCATATGTTTCAGGTCAAGTGATTCGTGTATCTAAAGCGGCTGTAGTGAATGTCGATTGGGCAAAACCATTAGCAGGAAAAACAGCATTGGTAACAGGTGCAAGCCGTGGTATTGGTGAAGCGATTGCCCATGTATTGGCACGTGATGGTGCGCATGTGATTTGTTTAGATGTTCCACCACAACAAGCTGATCTTGATCGTGTTGCTAGTGAAATTGGTGGTTCTGCTGTGGCTCTTGATATTACAGCAGCAGATGCAGGTGAACAAATTAAAGCCGCTGCGGTAGCACAAGGTGGACTCGATATTATTGTGCATAATGCGGGTATTACACGTGATAAAACCCTTGCCAATATGAAACAAGACATGTGGGATCTCGTGATCAATATTAACTTGTCTGCGGCAGAACGTATTAATGATTACTTGTTAAATAACAGTGGTCTGAACGAAAATGGTCGTATTGTTTGTGTATCTTCTATCTCAGGTATTGCGGGTAACTTAGGTCAAACGAACTATGCAGCATCGAAAGCTGGTGTCATTGGTTTAGTTAAATTTACTGCACCACTTCTGAAAAAAGGCGTTACGATCAATGCAGTTGCACCTGGTTTCATTGAAACTCAAATGACTGCAGCGATTCCTTTTGCCATTCGTGAAGCGGGTCGTCGTATGAACTCGATGAGTCAGGGTGGTTTGCCTGTCGATGTTGCTGAAACGATTGCATTGTTCGCATCATCAGCATCTACTGGTTTAAATGGTAACGTAGTTCGTGTGTGCGGTCAGAGCTTATTGGGCGCATAATTCTATATAAAGATTTAAAGTCCTATGATATTTCATGTGATTGTTTGTTTTCATAGATCATGAAATATCAGATTAGAAATTTTTAGTGGTGATGGTCATTAGAATAGTGGTTAGATCGTATTTTCGCGAATATAGTATTTTAACCTATCCACACCATCACATTAAATGTTAGAAGAGTCAGGGCTGTGCTTGAAACATCCCTGATTTTTTTATTTAATAGAATCAAAATAGATCAAATATTAGAAAGGTAAAATATGAATAGCCGTCACTTTAATCAATTGCCTAAGCCTTACTTAGCATATCCAAAAGTCATTCAAGGTTTGATTTTTAAAAAGCCTAAAGGTGAAAAAGTTTTGCCACAGGTTGAGTATGTGGTGGATTCATTCAAAATTGATACCGATCATTTAAAATCGTATAACGAAGTTTGTGGTTTTAAAAATAATGGCTATATTCCTGCAATTTATTTGGCAGTGTTATCGCAAAGTTTACAAATGCATATGATGACTTCAGAGCCATTTCCATTTGCAATTTTAGGCTTGGTGCATATTCGTAATACTGTAAAACAATACCGTAAAGTAGGTGTTAATGAGCAATTGACGCTTACATGTACATTTGGTGAGTTGAAGCCACATGACAAAGGTGTACAGTTTGACTTCTTAACCACAGCAAAAGTTTCAGGTGATGTGGTGATGAAAGGCGTAACCACTTATTTAATTCGTCAAAAAACCGATGGTTCAAGTGTATCAAAAAATAAACAAGAAGCATCTACACCTGTATATGAAGTGTTAACAAGTTGGAATATTTCAGAAGATACAGGTCGCCGTTATGCACGTATTTCGGGCGATTATAATTTAATTCATATTCATGCATTAACAGCAAAAGCTTTTGGCTTTAAACAAGCCATTGCGCATGGTATGTGGAGTAAAGCACGGGCTTTAGCAAGTCTAACTTTACCTGATGCTTATGAAGCTGATGTGTCTTTTAAGTTGCCAATTTATTTACCATCGACAGTTGAGCTACTCACCGAAAATCGAAAAACCGAAACAGCCTTTTTGATTCGAAATCAGTCATCGCAAAAACCACATGTCAGTGGTATTGTAAAAGAATTATAAGACAAGAGCCTGCGTTGTGAAATGCAGGCTTTTTCAATTGAATGGATAATCAACATAAAACAAAAGGTGAAAGGGCATGAGTGGTTTAACGGATATTTTATTTGCAGTCAAAAACAACTATACAGGGACTGTAGATGACCGTTTTAAAGATCTTGCTGAGCAATTTAGTCGTTTGCAGGACAGTCGAACGATGCACGGTGGTGCTGCATTGGCGGTGTATTTTCAGGGTGAAAAGGTTGTCGATATTTGCACGGGTCGTAAATCTCTGACTGAACAGTGGAGCAGTGATACTTTATCTGTATGTTATTCCACTGGTAAAGGTGTACTTGCAACGCTTGCACATATTATCGTAAGTGAAGGTTTACTCAATTATGATACTCCTGTCAGTCACTATTGGCCTGAGTTTGCTCAAAATGGTAAAGCTGAGATGACCTTGCGTCATATTTTGAGTCATCAATCGGGTTTATATGATATCCGTAATGTGATTCAAAGTGCTGTAGAAATGGCTGATTGGGCACATATGCTACATGTAATGGAGCATGCAACACCTCGTTTTGCTGTGGGGCAGGATATCGCCTATCAAGCATTAACTTTTGGATGGTTAGTCGGGGGAGTATTGGAAAAGGCTACAGGTCAGTCTTTACAGGGTTTGATGCAACATTATTTGGTTGAGCCTTTAGCGTTGGATGGTGCATATTTTGGTGTGCCTCAAGATCAATTAAGTCGAGTTGCTCGAATATTGCCTAAAGAAAAATCGTCTGAACAGCACGCTGCTCAAAGTGCAAAGCAAACAACGAAAAATAAAGTCAAAAAGCATCATAAAGCAAGTTTTTCAGATAGATTGGCGGAGTTTAGTGGACAAAATCCGCAAGATTTTTTAGATGCAATGGTGCCGAAAGGCATGAAAGATTTTAGTTTTTTTAGTGATCAAGGCTTACAAGCGATTATTCCTGCTGCCAATGGTGTATTTAATGCGCACAGTCTTGCGAAAATGTATGCCATGTTGGCAAACGGTGGGGAGTGGCAAGGGGAACAACTCATACAACCGCACGTATTTTCAGAGTTGAGTAAGATTCAAAGTATCCGCCGTGACCGTGTGATGCCAATTCCAATGAAATGGCGTTTGGGTTATCACCGTGTGATTAGTATGGGGAAACGAGCCAAACAAGGTTTTGGGCATATTGGCTATAACGGTTCAGGTGCATGGTGTGATCCACAGCGTCAATTAAGTTTTGCTTATACGCATA
This sequence comes from Acinetobacter sp. TY2, assembly GCF_046269225.1. NCBI lineage: Bacteria > Pseudomonadati > Pseudomonadota > Gammaproteobacteria > Moraxellales > Moraxellaceae > Acinetobacter > Acinetobacter sp. TY2. Next base: position 69,231 of record NZ_JBJZOR010000011.1, on the reverse strand, counting down.
ACTTTATGACAGGTTCAATTACAGGGGATTATCGTTTGTGGGGTTTAACACAGGAAACGTTACGTTGTGCAGATGCAGTAATTAAAGGACATAAAGGTTGGTTTTAATCACCGATTGAATCTTTTACAATGCATTTTTAAATTTTGATGATATTGCGATGAGTTTTCAATTAATCAAGCTCGACATTCAGGCAGATAGCAATATTGCCTGTCCACATTGCCAACAAAATATTATCAATTGGGCAGAAGAGCAGTACGTACAGCCGTGCCCACATACCTTATTTGTTGCATTTGATTTAGGTTTTGAATATATATCGGATGCTTATGAATCGACTATGCAACGCTCGGTTGATGATGTTCACGCACATGATATTCAAATCAATATATTGGAAGATTTAAAACAAGCAACTTATTCGGATTATGTGGTTTATCAGTCAGATTTAGGTGCTGCAGACATGTCGCGTTATATTGGTATTTCAGCAACAGCGATTGATGCTTAATTCATTTTTGAGTTATTTTTTAGTTACTAGCTGAATATAAAAAAGGAACTTACTTATGGTGAGTTCCTTTTTTTAAATGGAATGGTTGATTTAGAAATTGTATTCCATACCTAAACCAAACACCGTTTTCTTGTCATCATCAGTTTGCCAATCGCGTTTTTGTTGTGCAACTACACCGTAGAAACGCGCTTGTTTGTTAAAGTTATAGTCAACACCAAGACCATATTGGTCAATAGTACGGTCGCCACCTGACCATTGTGTTTCAGCAGATTGATATTGACCTTTTACTGTCCAAGGTGTTTCTGGAATGGTGTAACCAGCAGAAATCAACCAAGCTTTTTCTTCGAGTGTAGCAACGCGAGTATCAAGTTTTGCAGCTGTAAGGGCATCTGCAGAAGGAGAGTTAGAAGGCTCTGCAAATTGATATAATGCGCCGAAAACTAGACCTTTTGCGCCAATTGTACTTAAATCAATGGAACCCGTGATACGGTAAGCATCCGATTCAATATCTTTTAGACTCAGGGCATTATATGCACCTGCAACTGCAAAATTACCTGCTAGACCAGCCGCAATACCATAGTCTTTATTTTCATAGGTTAACGATGTAGAAACACCATTAATGCTGTCACGTTCTTTGCTTGAGTATACTGAGTTATTATTCTCACCCATTTGTGCTTGAACATTAAATTGTAAACCTGGAACGATGAGATTTTTATCAGTTTCAAAACCGACAACATTTTTTAAACGTTCTTCGCCATACATGGTTTTGGTGATATCAAGGTTAGTGTCATCATTGAAAATATCTTGATATTTACCAGCAGAGGTCTTGAAATATGAGTCATATTGACCTGCTTTTACTGTACCAATATCTTTAAATTTTAAGCCAAGGAAGCGGTTACGTGCACTGAGGTCTGTATCAGAACCAGAACCATCCGTAGAAATAGCCCATTCTGCTTGATAGACCACACCGACATTATCAGTCAGCTTTTCTTCGCCTTTGATCCCAATACGAGAAGCATTTGAATTTAATTGAGTTTCATCTGTGCCTTTGTAGTCTTTATTGTCTACTTGGTTTAAAGATACGTTGAGCTTACCGTAGATGGTTGGCGCTGCTTGCGCTGCGTTTAAGCCTAGTGATGCAATTGTTGCAGCGAGTAGCATTTTTTTCATTCAAAATTCTCCAAAACATGTTCAAAACGGCATTTATTTATTTCGCTTTTTATGGCGTTGATCAGCAGGTGGGTACTGACTAACGTGCATGCAGTATCTGCAAACAGTGTTACTAAAAAGTGAAAGTTCAATGACAGTTTGATGACGTTGATTGCATGGAAGATTTTTTAAACTTTAAAATAAAAAGACGTTTGATGATTTTTGAACATAAAAAATGAGGCATTGAGCCTCATTTTTTATGAATCAGATAAGGTACTTAGAGCGCTGCTTTAATTTTCTCTGCAAGCGATGCAATTTTCTCTTGATCACCCATTTGAGCTGCATGGCGTCCCAACTCATGAATCGAAGAAGGGATTAAGTGGAAATGAACATGCGGAACAGTTTGACCTGCCGCAACACCTGATAATTGCATTAAGACAATACCTTTTGCATCAAGTGCAGTCTCCATTGCCTTCGCAACCTTCTGTACAATTTGAATGGTATATGCTGCTGCCTCAGGGGTAAGGTCAAGTAATGTAACCGCAGGTAATTTTGGAATCACCAAAGTATGACCTTCGGCTTGAGGCATAATATCCATAAATGCCAAAACTTGATCATCTTCATAGACCTTGATTGCAGGAAGTTCACCACGAAGAATGCGGGCAAAAATATTCTGATCATCGTATGACATGTTTTTTCCTTAAAAGTTGAATTGTGCTGTAATTATTTACAGTTCAATTCTTTCTGACGTTCCTTGATCGCGTCAAGTCGTTGTTGCTCTTTTTCAGAAAATTTTGGTTTGCTTGTAAAGCAATTATCATTGCCGTACTTAGCTTTAGCCTCTGGGTCTTTAAAACAAAAACCTTTTGCTGCATAAATGACATTTGAGTCATCTTGTAATTTCTTACATTCTTGTGCTGCATCCGCAGCATAGACTGAACTGGCACATAAAGTTGCCATGCTTAGTAATGCAATTGAAATTTTTTTCATGAGTTTCCCTCAAAACTGACATATTACATTGTCTCATCTTATTATAAGGATGATTCTTCTGAATACAATGGTGAAAAATTATCCTTATGTTGTTTTGATGAGTTTTATAGATATAAGTAAGATAATTCTATACTTAAAGTTCTAAGATTATGATTCTAAAATAATATTGTTCCAAGATTCATAAAGTTTGACTGCTGTAGAAAAATCACTGTTAGGTTCGGCAAGTGCATTCGCAGATTGGATTAAACTGTAAGTTAAGCCCGTCACAGGTGCAGATAAACGTGCTTCACGAATCAAGTCAATCGCAATACCTGTATCTTTAGCGAGAAGTGGTAGAGCAAATGTCAAAGGGAAACTACGGTTTAAAATGCGCTGTGGTAATGCAGATTCGGTCACGCCACTTTTACCACTTGAAGCATTAATACAGTCGAGTGCTTCATTAAGATTTACGCCGTGTGCTTTTAGTGTGGTAAAGCCCTCGGCTGCTGCGCATAAATGAATTGCCATCATCATATTATTGACAGCTTTGACTGCAAAACCTGCACCTGCATCACCCACACGTTTAATTAATTTACCCATCGTTTGCATAGCAGGAAGTGCTTGATTAAATGCATCTTGATGGCCACCCACCATAAAAGTGAGGGTTGCATTTTCAGCACCAATGGTTTGTCCACTGACTGGTGCATCAAGGAACTGCACCTGTTGTGTTGCGAGTGTTGTTTGTAGTTTTTTGGCAGATTCGGGTACGCCACTTGTGCAGTCGACCCAAATAGAGTCTGCTTTTAGCTTGAGAGGCTGAATCAAATCTTCAACATCCTGACTCGTTGGTAAGCAAGAAAAAATAATGTCGGCTTGTACTGCTTGCTCTAGTTTTACCGCAATGGTGCCAAACTGTTCAGCATGTTGCTCAGCTTTGCTAAAATTTCGATTCCATACATAAACACTATCGAAATGTTGAGGTAAGTGCGCAGCCATACGCCAACCCATAGCGCCTAGACCAATAAATGCAACTGTTTGCGTCATGACATCACCCGAATCAGGAATTAAAATTATTTAAATAAATCATCAGCGCAATTTAAACTGAGAAGTGATTGTTTAAATTGGACTTGATCGTTTCGATAGCCACGTTGAGAGTGTTGGCCAAAATTCATCAGCGCTTTTCTGATTCGACATCAGACCCAAGTGTCCACCAGGGATGAGAGTAAACGTGACATCTTGGCTATTTGTCAATTGGACTAAGGGTTGAACAGAAGCTACAGTGACCATTTGATCGCCTTTACCAGCACCAATCATGAGTGAACAATCAATTTTATTGAGCTCAATTATGGTTTTACCGAGTGTGATTTTTCCATCTTTGAGTGGATTTTGTAGCCAAACATTAAATAGCATATCTTGGTTTACACCACCTGGGTAATCAATCATATGATTGAGAAAATGTCCAAGTGTGGCGTGTTCAATTAAGGTTTTTTGATCATCCAAATTTTGCAATAGGTTCTTGTGACCATCATACCAACCTTTAGGGTCTAAAACTTTAAAACCAATCGCATTGATAATACCAGGGGTATGCAAGAATGTTCGAGGAATACCACCGTTATAAAGTGTGTGTTTAAGTTTTTGATTATATGCTAAATACGCATTGATTTTACGGTATAAACGTCCAATACCACCAGATTTATAACTATCGATAGGGCTACCTAAAACAATAAGATTTTTAATATAACTCGGTTGATGGAGTGCGGTATAAAGCAATACAAAAATACCCGCCATACTCCAACCATGAAGTGAAATTTGCTCACTTTTAGAATGATTGCGAATGTGTTCGATGCAGTATGGAATTGATGTTTTAATAAAATCGAGGAAGGTTAAGTTACGGTCATTGTAGGTGAGTTTTCCCCAATCGATCAGGTAGACATCAAAGCCTTGTTCAGAAAAATATTTGACCAATGAGCGATACGGATAAAGGTCATAGATCGCCATACTAATTGCAAGAGGTGCAACAAAAACTAAAGGTTCTTTATATTTTTTATTTGCTGATGCGTAGTAGCGTACACGTGTTTGATGACGTTCTGCAATCACTTCATAAGGTGTACTTTGTGATAAAACTAATGATTTTCCATTGAAAATTCGAGTCGACAAATTTTTAATTTTTGCCTTACGTTCCTGAAATTTACTTTTGAGTTGTTCCATAATGAATTTTGAACTCAGATGAGTGGAAGTTTGTTCGAAGTCTAAGCGATAATTTACGTTTTTACCTTGACCTTAAATACATTAGACGCTCAAAATATTGGCAATAATTTACAAAGGCAGTTTTCGGACTGAGTTTAGAGATGAGCCAACACGACGAAATTGAATATCAACTGGATACTTTAGCCATTCGTACGGGGCATGATCGCACTTTCGAGGGTGAGCATAGTGAACCTATTTTCTTGACCTCTTCTTTTGTCTGTGAAAATGCTGCCGATGCCGCTGCTAAATTTTCAGGTGAAATCGCAGGAAATACCTATTCACGCTATACCAATCCAACGGTGCAGGCTTTCGAAAAACGCTTAGCTGTATTGGATGGTGCAGAACGTGCCGTTGCAACAAGTTCAGGTATGGCGGCTGTGCATGCGATCTGTTTGGCTTACCTTAAAGCCGGTGATCATGTTATTTGTTCACGTGCTGTATTTGGTTCGATTATTTCACTCTTTGAAAAATATGTTGTGAAATTTGGTGTTGACGTTACATTTGTTGAATTAGAAAATTTGGATGCTTGGAAACAAGCAGTCCGTCCAAATACAAAATTACTTTTTATTGAAACCCCATCAAATCCATTGGCACAAGTAGGTGATATGCAAGCAATTGCAGATATTGCTCATGCGAATGATGCATTATTTGCAGTTGATAATACATTCTGTACATCTATTTTACAGCAACCAATTAAATTTGGTGCGGACTTGATTATCTACTCATCAACTAAATATATTGATGGTCAAGGTCGTGCTTTAGGTGGTGCGGTTGTTGGTAAAGATAAACTTGTAGAAGAAATTAATGGTGTGATTCGCACACTTGGTAATTCTATGAGTCCGTTTAACGCTTGGATTTTCTTGAAAGGTTTAGAAACGTTAAGCCTACGTATGAAAGCACATTGTATTGGCGCGCAAAAACTTGCGGAATGGCTTGATCAACATGAGAAAGTTGAAAAAGTTTATTATGCAGGTTTACCAAATCATGAAGGTCATGAATTGGCAAAAAAACAACAAAGTGGTTTTGGTGGAGTTGTTTCGTTTATCGTAAAAGGTGAACGTACAGCGGCTTGGACTGTGATTGATAATACACGCTTCTTATCTATTACGAGTAATTTAGGTGATGTAAAATCAACCATTACCCATCCAGCAACGACATCGCATGGCAGAATGTCAGCCGAAGCTAAACAAGCCGCAGGAATTGTTGACGGTTTAATTCGTATTTCTGTTGGTCTTGAAGATATTGATGATATTATTCGTGATATTAAACGTGGTTTAGACCTTATCTAATTATTTAATTTATGTTCGGAGAATTTTATGAACATCAATATGTTAATGCAACAAGCACAACGTATGCAAAAAGACATGGAAGGCAATGTTAAAAAAGCCAAAGAAGAGCTTGCGCAAACAGAAGTGCATGCAGAAGCTGGTGGTGGTTTAGTGAAAGTGACGATGACTTGCCGTAACGTGGTTAAGCGTATCGAAATTAACCCTGAATTACTTCAAGATGATGCGGACATGGTTGAAGATTTGATTGCTGCGGCAATGAATGATGCTGCTCGTCAAGTAGAAGCGATCACTGAAGAAAAAATGAAAGGCGCAAACTCAGGTATGGGCTTGCCACCAGGTCTTGCAGGTATGTTCTAAGGAATACGCTTAGTGTTTAGTGATCGTTTTGATCAACTTGTACAAGCCTTGCGTATTTTGCCAAGTGTTGGGCCAAAATCGGCTCAACGCATGGCATTGCATTTGATCATGAAAAATCGTGAAGGTGCTGTTGCTTTGGCGCATGCACTCAATGAAGCAACCTCATATATTCATGAATGTACACTATGCCATTCACTGACTGAAAATGAAGTCTGTGATATCTGTGCTTCCAAAGATCGTGACGAACAAGTGTTATGTGTGGTTGAATCACCTGCAGATGTCATGGCGATTGAACAAAGTGGCAGTTTTCGTGGGAAATATCATGTATTGGGTGGACATTTATCACCTTTAGATGGGATTGGACCTGAGGAAATTGGTATTCCATATTTGTTACAACGCTTAAGTTCAGGACAGGTGGATGAAGTTATTCTTGCAACCAATGCTACTGTTGAAGGACAAGCAACTGCGCACTATTTGGTGGAAGCTACCAAACATTTGAATATTCAAATGACACGGATTGCACAAGGTGTTCCACAAGGTGGAGAGCTTGAATATGTTGATAGTCATACACTTAGCCAGGCACTGCATAATCGGATGAAAATGAAATAAGCACTGTAAAGTGCTTTTTTTATAAATAACTTGTATTCATTTTTTAAATTGGCAATGATGAGAGCGCTGTATTTTGATTTAAAGATTACTTGAAATATCTTAAAGAGAAAAAGCAATTAATTTTGAAATAAAAAGCCTGCTTTGTTTATTTTTTATTATAGATGATAGCGATCAATAAGGTGTTTATAAGCTATGTTTGACCAGTAATTTGCCCAAAAAAATATATTCATATTTTATATAATGTTGTAAAATAAACATAGTTTAAATGTAAGATTTTGATAGAACCTGATATGTCCAAATTTATCACCGAACAGGCTGACCTTGACACTGTAATCGCTTTAATGGCGCAGGGGTGTGTGTATGGGCTCGATACAGAATTTATTAAAGTGGATACATTTTGGCCGAAACTTGGTGTATTTCAAATTAATGTGAATGATCATGTTTTTTTATTGGATGGCACAACCTTAGATTTATCTTGTTTTTGGCAAAAAATTTTTGCAGCACAACAAAATATTTTTCATGCCTGTGGTGAGGACATTGATCTCATTTATCACTATGCCGACAAACAACCGCTTATCAATGTCTTTGATACGCAAGTTGCATTGTCATTTTTAGGGCATGGCTTACAAGTGAGTTATCAAAATGCACTTAAACTCGTTTTAGATATTGAAATTGATAAAGATCAGACACGTTCAGATTGGCTTGCTCGTCCTTTGAGTGTTGCACAAATGAAATATGCAGCCAATGATGTGCTATATATTATGCAGTTGGCAGATAAGCTGAAAGCTGAACTTGAAGCTAAAAATCTTTATACATGTGTGCTTGAAGATTGTCAGCATTTAACTCAAGAAATTGCGCTTGAAACCCCGCAAGAAAAATTATATACCGATGTTGGAAATTATCGTCATTCACGTAAACAATTGATGCAATTGCAACAATTGTCGGTATGGCGTGAAGAAATGGTCAAAGCGGTTAATCAGCCTCGTAGCTTTATTTTAAAAAATTCGACAATGATTGATTTGGTTGAAAAAAATCCCAAAAATATTTTTCAATTGTCAGGTATTAAAGATATTCGCCAAAATGTTATTCGTGAGCATGGCAAGACTATTTTAGATTTACTCAAATTTATACCAGAAGCTGAAAGTTGGCCACTGCGTTTAGCACGTCCAATTCGTCATTCATCACAAGGGATTACGCAAGCGGTCGATGAGTTGATTGAACAAATTGCGCAACAATGCATTGTTCCAAAAGAAGTATTAATACGTAAAAAGTGGTTAAATACTTTATATCAGCATGTGGTTTTTCATGGTGATGAGCAAAATTTACCAGCATATTTGCTCGGTTGGCGTTATGAAATATTGACCAAGCCACTGATTGAATTACTTAAAAAGGATGCCTTATATTTGACAACACAAATGCAAGTAATTGAATAAATGAGATGGATGTTACAAAATAAATAGCATGCTAAATTGATTAAACAATTATCAACTAGCAAAAAACTCGACACTTAGGTTAACAAACGCTAATGAATCCTGTGCTGTTTTGATGTATGCTGTTCGTTGATTTTGTAGACGCTGTTTTTTGATATGCATTGTAATATTTATAAGTCGAGTAAGAAGGATGAGATGTATCTTTACGTTGCCCGCCCGGCAATTTTAGAAGATGACAACTCAGATCCTTTAGATGTTCTTTCTGATGCTTTACGTACGGCATTTGGTCGTGCAACATTCGTGATGCATTTAGAACTCAGCGAAACTCGAAAACTTGCACGAGTCAATGTCCTGCATGTGATGGACTCATTGCAAACCAAAGGTTTCTTTATCCAAGTACCGCCAGAAGGATTAATCAATCCAAACGCGGTAGAGCCAGAAGGATTACGCGGTGCTTGATCAATTATCCGGAATATGGGCAAATTTTTTGGAATTGTTAGATACCATTCCAGAAGACAGTATCGCTGTCACTGTATATATTCTTGGGGCATTGATAATTCTATGGTGTTGGGCGGGTATTTGTAAGCGCTTACCCGCACCATTAGGTGGTATTACATGGATTATTGTATTTGCAGTGATTGCAACCCCTACGATTTCTGAAGGACCAAACTCTGCGTTAGCACCAGCAACTTTTGGCTTGCTCTTTGGGGTTTTAACCAAAGACTCACCACTCATTTGGTCTAATTTAGCATTAATTAGCTTTGTCATTGGCTTAGGCTTGCTCATTGGCTATTGTTGGTCAAAATACAAATCTAATAAAACCACACTAGAAAAAAGCAGCACAGCGAAAAATATTTCACCACTTTAAATTAAAAATAAAGGTTATTTATGTCTGTTGATGTACAACAATTTATTGGTACGGCGCAATATATTGCGACGGATAGTCTAAAACTTGCAGTTAAAGCTGCACGTGCACTGCAAAAACCATTATTGGTTAAAGGTGAGCCGGGAACGGGTAAAACCCTGTTGGCTGAACAGGTTGCAGAAAGTTTAGGTTTAAAACTCATCACATGGCACATCAAGTCGACTACCAAAGCTCAGCAAGGCTTATATGAGTACGATGCGGTATCACGTTTACGTGATAGTCAGTTGGGTGATGACCGTGTTTATGATATTAAAAATTATATTAAACCGGGTAAATTGTGGGAAGCATTTACAAGTGAAGAGCGTTGTGTATTGTTGATTGATGAAATTGACAAAGCGGACATCGAATTTCCAAATGACTTACTTCATGAACTCGATAAAATGTCATTCTTTGTCTATGAAACAGGTGAAACAATCACAGCGACTCAACGTCCAATCGTGATCATTACCTCAAATAATGAAAAAGAGTTACCTGACGCATTTTTACGTCGTTGTTTCTTTCATTATATTGAATTCCCTGATGAAGCGACGATGCGAGAAATTATTGCGGTTCATTTCCCTAATATAGCTAGTACATTGGTCAATGAAGCTTTACAAGTATTTTTCAAATTGCGTCAAGTACCTGGCTTGAAAAAACCACCTTCAACATCTGAGTTGATTGATTGGTTGAGTTTGTTGATGGCAGATGATATGCCTGAAGATGTATTACGTAACCATGACAAATCAAAAGCGATTCCACCTTTATATGGTGCTTTGATTAAAAATGAGCAAGATGTTCAATTACTTGAACGTTTAGCCTTTATGTCGCGTCGTTAATGGGGAGATCGCAACATGTTTGTGCGATTATTTTATACCCTTAGAAAATATGGCATTCCTGTATCGACACGTGAACTGATCGACCTAAATCAAGCGGTCAGTGAGGGTTTGGTCTTTGCAGATCAAAACGATTTTTATCAGCTTGTTAAAACGGTCATGGTTAAAGATGAGCGTTTTTTTGATAAATTTGACCGTGCCATGAAAGACTACTTTGATGGTATCCAAACGTTTGATTTGGATGATTTACTGAAAAAAGTTCATCAATTGCCAAAAGATTGGTTTGATCTTGAGCTACTTGAAAAACATTTGACACCTGAGCAACGTGCTGAATTACTTAAAGCAGGTTCGCTTGAAGAACTAATGAAAATGCTTGAAGAGAGATTGCGTGAGCAGCATAAAAAGCATCAAGGTGGCAATAAAATGATTGGCACAGGTGGCACATCGCCATTTGGTGCATTTGGTGATCATCCAGAGGGTGTGCGCATTGGTGGGCCGAGCCGTAAAAAGTCTGCGGTTAAAGTTTGGGAACAGCGTAATTATCAAAATTTAGATGATGAACAAATTTTGGGAACACGGCAAATGCAAATGGCTTTACGCCGTTTACGCAAGTTTGCCCGTCAAGGTGCTGCAGAAGAACTCGATATTAACAGCACGATTTATGAAACGGCGAAGCAGGGCATTTTAGATGTACAGATGGTGCCTGAGCGTCGTAATCGTGTCAAAGTGCTGATGTTATTTGATGTTGGTGGGTCAATGGATTCACACATTGCACAGTGTGAAAAGCTTTTTAGTGCAGCTAAGACTGAATTTAAAACCCTTGAATATTTTTATTTTCATAATTGTTTGTATGACTATGTGTGGAAAGATAATTTTCGCCGTTCATCAACCAAAATGAACACATGGGATTTGTTGAATTCTTATGGTCGTGATTACCGTGTGATTGTGGTCGGTGATGCGAGTATGGCGCCGTATGAGTTGAAGTCTGTTGGTGGTTCAGTGGAATATATGAATGAAGAGCCAGGCGAAGTGTGGCTACGTCGTTTGCGAAATCATTTTGAAAAAACAGCTTGGCTGAATCCTGAAGAACAGAACTATTGGCACTATACGCAGACTATTAACCAGATTAAACAGATTTTTGAAGATCATATGTATCCAATGACCTTGAAGGGAATTGAAGATTTAACCAAACTTTTGGCACGTTGATCGGATAGATTTAAGTTCGTTAATTTTTTTCAGTAAACGCAGTACAGAGGCTGACATGGATCATCAAATTAATGGAATTGCATTACCAAACGAAGCAGGTTTCTTTGGTGAATATGGCGGTCAATTTATTCCACCGCACTTAAAAGAAGCGATGGATGAAATTAATGTGGCTTATGAGGAAATTCGCCACACTGCTGAGTTTAAAGATGAATTGAATGATTTATTCACTCATTATGTCGGTCGTCCAAGTCCATTATTTCATGCGAAACGGTTGTCTGAACAATTGGGTGGTGCACAAATTTATTTGAAGCGTGAAGATTTAAACCATACTGGTGCACATAAAATCAATCACTGTTTGGGTGAGGCTTTACTTGCAAAGTATATGGGCAAAAGTAAAGTGATTGCAGAAACAGGTGCGGGTCAGCATGGAGTGGCTTTGGCGACAGCGTGTGCATTGGTCGGTATTCCATGTGAAATTCATATGGGTCAAGTTGATATTGAAAAAGAGCATCCCAATGTTGTAAAAATGAAAATTTTGGGCGCGCATTTAATTTCGGTGACACGTGGTACAGCAACACTTAAAGACGCTGTAGATAGTGCTTTTGAAGAATATTTGAAAGATCCAAAAAACTTTATTTATGCGATTGGGTCTGTGGTTGGACCACATCCGTTCCCAAAAATGGTTCGTGATTTCCAGTCGATTATTGGTGATGAAATTAAAATTCAGACTCAAGATCGTTTTGGTTCTGCACCTGATTATATTGTGGCATGTGTTGGTGGTGGTTCAAATGCGATGGGTGCGTTTACAGCATTCTTGAATGAGCCTGAAGTTAAACTTGTGGGTGTAGAGCCGGCAGGTTTGGGTTTGGATACAGCCATGCATTCTGCAACGTTAACACTTGGTAAACCTGGTCAATTGCATGGTATGGCGTGTTATGTGCTTGAGGATGAGCGGGGCGAACCTTTGCCTGTGCATTCGATTGCATCAGGGTTGGATTATCCTGGTGTGGGACCGCAACACAGCTTCTTGAAAGATTTGGGTCGTGTGGAATATTCAACGGCGACAGATGAAGAGTGTTTGAATGCATTTATGACGTTGTCACGTGTGGAGGGTATTGTACCTGCGCTTGAAAGTTCACATGCAGTTGCTTGGGCATTGCGTGAAGCACCAAAAATGGCAAAAGAGATTAGAGTAGTCGTGAATTTATCAGGTCGCGGTGATAAAGATTCAGATTATGTTGCTGCTAAGTTGGGTTTGAATTAATTTTTCAAAAATTTGATCATAAAAAAACTGCTCAATTGAGCAGTTTTTTTATATGTCTGACTTTTATATTTTGTATTTCCAGCCTTAGCCTGAAATGTATTGCTGTAATTGTTCAATGAGTTTGTGTTGATCTTCCATTGCAGCTTTCACAAGATCACCAATTGAAATAAATCCAATTAAGGTTTCTCCATCCATTACAGGAAGATGGCGCAAATGACGATCGGTCATTAAACCTAAACATTCATCTACAGTGTTGTGGCGTGTAACCGAAATAACTTTGGGTGTCATAATCTCTGCGACGGTCGTATGGTCTGATGTTCGTTGCATTAAAGCAATCTTACGCGTGTAGTCACGTTCAGAAAGTATGCCAACCACCTTATCATTTTCAGTGACCACAACAGCACCAATGCCTTTATTAGCCATGAGTGTAATGGCTTGTAATACGGTAGAATCAGGTGAAATCGTGTGGATTTCTTGACCTAATTTATTTTGAATGACTTGTGCGACTGTGGTCATCTTATGTGTCCTTCTTTTGTTTGATGCTAAATAATGTGGCTTATTATGCTACTTATTTTGGTATTTTTTGTGTATTACCTCTTTTAAATTAGCTCGATTTTAAAATTTTGCAAATACTTTGCAGTCATTATTTTAAAGCTTAGTGTTGAAATATACTTAATGCTTTGATTTAGAAAGATATTAAGCTGTCATGAAAGCAATATTCTGTTTGAAAAAGAAATGTCGAAACTGTGGTGTAGAAAGTTTAAATTTTTGGTTAGATGCATTATACAACACAGGTACGACCTCCATTTTTAGAAGCAGTGGAAGTAGTGAGTCTTTAAAATCCTTTGAGCTGATTTTACGTGGGGTATATTGTGGCCAATGTTGTTTTGCATATTGTAGTGCTTGTACTGAATTGAACCAAAATGGAAAGATATTGTTGTCTTGGTCAGACGTAATAGCCCATCCTTCGTTGTAAAGTCCCCATAAAACACCACAATACATCATAGATTTGAAAATTGAGATTTTGATATAGGCTTCTCGTGATACAGGCGGGATTGCAGTGTACTTTTTCATGTTCGGTCTTGCTCCAATGTTGACTGGATTGTTACAGGATAGCGATTCATATGAAAAAGACAGTGACAAAGTGGTATCGAATCGTAAGTAAATATATTTTAACAAAGTTAATTCTGATTAAAATGCAAAAAAACCACCGATTTGGTGGTTTGCATAACGCAATAAATTAAAATTGAAGAAAGTATTTAAGTGTTATGTGTTTGTTTGAGATGGGATGAGTAAATGTTGTGTTGGTTTGATTAATAATAAAATTGAAACTACAGTTAAAAGGGGAATAAAAACGCCACCTGAGTGACGTTTTTTTATGCTTGCATGGTTGCCATGTTCTGCCAATATTGTGCTTTCATTGAGTCCCGTTCTACACGGAAACCTTGAAAGTAAAGTTCAGCTAAGAACGTAGCTGATTTGCCGTGACCTGCACGAGCAACATCTTCGAGTTGTTCTACAGCGTTGGTAAAATTCATTTCACATTGAATTGTGTTTACCGCTGTTGCATAAACATGCTCGAGATCATGTTGAGAAAATTGATGAATCATAGATAACTCCTTATTGTAATTATGATTGCTACTTTGTTTGCAAAACTGTTTAATTTTAAAGACTGATCTACAAGTCTTTTCAAAAATATAAACAAGTTATATTAAACTAATATGACAAATTGCTTAACTTGTCAACTAATATGTGGGCTGGGCTGAAATATTTCAAGATTACATGATTAAACATTAATCGGTCGTAATTTTTATTAAAATAAAGATGGGACATACAAATAAAAGGAGAACAATATGAAAAACACATTAAACGGTTTTAATTTTGAAGTACCTCCGACTGAGTTGCAAATAAATGCTTTAGCTCAGTACCATCATCAGCAGCTTCACGATGCGGTCTTCCATCAGGGCGTCCATTTGGGTAACTTAGGCATCGAACAGCGCAAAATACTGCACGATTATACACGAAATTTACAACCAACACAACGGCTAGCTTTGGAACATGTTTATGACGATCAGATGCGAGGCTTAAACGATCCCACTTTACATGCAGACTCATATGACAATCCAATGTCAATGTTTGCAGTTACAGTTTGTATTATTGCACTTGCAGTTGTTTTATATCTATTTGCTCAAACGGTGATTCATTGATCTAATCAATGATCTATAAACGATATAGAGTACAGGTACAAAATTTAAATCTGCCTGATGAGTCTAAGTTTTTAGGCTCATCAATTCATTCAGTACTATATTTTTAGTGCTCGCACGATTAGACTACCGAGTGTTCGAGGTAGTTCATGTTCATTTTTAAAGATATTTATTCAAAATTCAAAACTCAATTTAAGCTAGAAACTGTGTTAAATGGCGTAGTTTTAGCGATGATTCTTGCAATATTGATCATTGCAGGGCTCGCATTGGTACGTCCTGTGAGTGTTGTGCACTTTCAAAAAATTAAACAACTTTCAGAGCAGGCGACTTATCCATACACACAGAAAATGGCACAAAATTTAATGAAAACTCCTGATATTTGTGCTGCAGATTATTTCCGTTTAATGCATGCCTACCAACGTGAAGAAATGCGCGTTAAACAATATCCAGCCATAGAAAGTGAAGATCAATAGTATTTGGATATCTTTATATTTTAAGTAAAAAATGAAAACGCAATGTAAAGTTTGAGTTATAGTTTAATCTATTTCAAATGTATTTAAATCAGCATGATAAACAAATGTTTAAGTTCTTTATGTCTATAATATAAACGTGTTTATTTATGTGATGCGCTTTAATCCTTTACGTCAATTAAAAAGCCTTTGATTTATGTTAAAATCAATTTTTTGATCATAATGCTTTTCAAGGATTCGGCATGCAAGAACAGCAAAATAAGTTTTTGATAGATGCGGACATGGGTGATGAAGATGTCACTTTACCAGGTTTACCCGCTGTAAATGTGCCAATTATTGAAAATAAAACGGTAGAAACTGCAATACAAGCAACAACCGAGGTGAGGGCTGAAGCTGAGGTAGACAGTTCATCTAAAGGTGGTTTCTTTAGCCGTATGAAAGAAGGGTTAACGAAATCCCGTAAAAATCTTGCTGATGGCATGGTCAATATCCTGATTGGTGGTAAAGAGATTGATGACGAATTGCTTGAAGAAGTTGAAGAGCAATTATTGGTTGCTGATATTGGTGTTGAAGCAACCAAAACGATTATTGCCAATTTGACTGAGCGTACTGCGCGTGGTGATTTGATTTATTCGCATTCTTTATATAAAGCACTGCAAGAAGAATTGGTTGCATTACTTGCACCACGTGTGAAACCTTTACATATTGATCCAAATAAAGGTCCATATGTGATTTTGGTGGTAGGTGTAAATGGTGTAGGTAAAACTACGACTATTGGTAAACTTGCGAAACGCCTACAAGGTGAAGGTAAAACAGTTATGTTAGCAGCAGGTGATACATTCCGTGCTGCAGCAACTGAACAATTACAAATCTGGGGTGAGCGTAACAACATTGCTGTGGTTGCGCAGGGACATGGTTCTGACTCAGCTTCTGTAATCTTTGATGCATTTGAAAGCGCGCGTGCTAAGGGTGTTGATGTTCTTATTGCCGATACAGCAGGGCGTTTACATAACAAAAGTAACTTAATGTCAGAATTGACTAAAGTGAAACGTGTGATGCAAAAAATTGATGCGACTGCGCCACATGAAATAATGCTCGTTGTTGATGCTGGAACAGGTCAAAACGCCATAAATCAAGTGGAAACATTTGATGAGGCGGTCGGTTTGACGGGTTTAACCATTACTAAGTTGGATGGTACAGCAAAAGGTGGTGTGTTATTTAATATTGCAAGTCGTACACATGTACCTATTCGTTTCATTGGTGTAGGTGAAAAAATTGATGATTTACGCCCATTCTCAGCAAAAGCATTTGTTGCTGCATTATTTGAAACGGATAAATAATTGATTGTTTTGAATGGTGCTTAATGCATTAAAAGATAAATAAAATAGTTGATTGATGAAAAACCCTACAAATAGTGGGGTTTTTTGTTTTTGAGTGATTTAACTGCTTTAAAAATATACATTAGATTGTGCTTTAATTAGTTGAATATTCACATTCAAGCTAATATATCCATATAAAATTTATGGGTTTATTTGCCTGACTGAGAGGGATTCTAAATGACAATTTTAACGCGCTTGGGGCAAGTACTCAAAACTGATATATCGACCGATGTGATTTTTAAAAAGAAAAATATCGAAGAAAAAGAATATGATTTATTAGCTGATATGCGTAAGCGTCGCAGTATTTATGCCTTAAGTAATCGTGTGAGTCATAGTCCTGAATATTTAACTGAATTAATTAAGCAAGCTGTACGCTGTTGTCCTTCGGCACAAAATGCACAGAGTGCGCGTGTTGTTATATTACTTGAACATGCACATTATAAATTTTGGGAAATGGTACGTAATATTCAACGTAACCAATTACCTGAACGTATATTTGAAGGCGCATCGGTGAAATTGGATCGTTGTAGTTCGGCATATGGGACGGTACTCTTTTTTGAAGATCAGGCGGTCATTCAAACATTACAAAAACAGAAGCCTCTACAAGCACATAATTTCGAAATTTGGTCTGAACAAACCTCAGGCATGGTGCAATTTGCAGTATGGACAGCATTATCAAGTACAGGATTAGGTGCATCACTACATCATTACAATCCTAATATTAATCATGAAACGGCAAAAATGTTTGATTTGCCTGATAGTTGGCAGTTTAAATCACAGTTGGTTTTTGGCTCAATTGTAAAACCTGCTATTGCTAAATCTGAATTTGAGGATGATTGCTTATTTAAAGTCTTTAGTGATTCAGTTTAATTTGGAAGATGATAATTTATATTTCAAATGAATAGTATAAATAGTCACGTATATAGTATTTGCTTTTAAATAAATTGAGCCGATTACATTGTAAGCGATAACAATATTGTTGCATAAATAGAACACTTTGTTATTTGAATACTGCTGACGGTGTCATTAACATCGCATACACTGACTTCATCTTAAAAACGAACACCGAAATAAGGTTATAAAATAGGAAGCAACCAATGTCATTTATCGATCAAATTACAGCACGTCGTACAATCTATGCAATTGGTAAAAATGTTCCAATTGATCATGCAAAAATTGAAACTATAGTAAAAGAGGCAATTAAACAAAGCCCATCAGCATTTAACTCGCAGTCTTCTCGTGCTGTAATTTTATTTGGTGACTCTCACGTTAAATTTTGGACAATCGTTTTAGAAACTTTACGTAAAATGGTTCCTGAGACTGCTTTTCCAAGTACAAGTGCAAAAATTAATAGCTTTATTGCAGGCGCTGGCACAGTCTTATTTTATGAAGATACAAGTGTGATTAAAAACTTACAAGAACAGTTTGCACTTTATGCAGATAACTTCCCAGTTTGGTCTGAGCATTCAACAGCAATTGCACAATTTGCAGCATGGACAGCATTGTCTGAAGCAGGCGTTGGTGCATCTTTACAACATTACAATCCAATTGTTGATGCTGAAGTTGCTACGACATTTAATGTTCCTGCGGATTGGAAACTTCGTGCACAATTAGTATTTGGTTCAATTGAAGCACCTGCAGGTGAAAAAGCCTTTATTAATGATGAACATCGTTTTAAAACATTTAACTAATTTAGTTTGATGTTATGAATTTCAAAGAGTGCCTAGGCACTCTTTTTTTATGTATTTAAAAAGTATAGATTATTTTATCTAGCTGTTTCAGATTTTAAGATTGTCATAAAACTGTCATTCAGACGAGGCATAGTGCCATGCATGATGTGATTTTTACAGTTTTTTGACAAAAGAGAAAAATGATATGGGTTTTAAATACGGCATTGCAGCGTTAGGTTTAGTTTGTGGTTCGCTACTGAGTGGATCGGTTTTTGCAGCAGTGACGATTTCTGCACCTGAAGAAATTGTATTATTGGCAGTGAATGATCAAGAAGTGAATACGGGATTATTTCGTTCAAAAAAAAATGAATATAAGGTAGATGCTGGACAGGTTGCACTGAGTGTACGTTATCAGCAGTATTTTGAACATTTAAGTGGCGAGCACGATATTTTGAAATCAGGTATCGTCACAGTAACTGCGCCAGATTTAAAAGATGGGCAGACTTATCAATTGGCGTTGGTTAATGCACCTCGTAATTTTGATGAAGGCAAGGCTTTTGCAATACAACCTACAGTTGCAATTTATGATAAAAATAAAAAAATGATCGTGCAGCAAACAGGTGTGAATAATGAAGCAAAGTCATGGCTCAGCTCGGGTATCTTTGCTAAAGTTGTAGACTTAACAGGAACAAATAAAACAGCCAATAATCAACCTGCACCCATATATGCAAATAATACAGTTAATGCGAATGTACCTGTTGCTGTAGAAACAGGGACCCCAGTGGTAGTAGGTGGTTCACGTAGTGCAATTTCTACTGCAGATCAGCAATTGATTCAGATTTGGCAAAAAGCTTCCAAAGTTGAACGCCAGAAATTTATGAGTTGGCTTGCAACCCAATAACAATTGAATAAAGTTTTGAGACCATGAACATGGTCTTTTTTTCTTTTCGATAAGTTGAAGAACAGTATTTAGTTTTTCTCATTCTTTTTGATTAGTTATGAAGTTGTGATATTTATTCTTAAATTTTGCAAAAAATAAAGATTTAATATGAGCGAACTAAAATTCCGCATTGCACAATCATCCGATTTAAATCATCTGGTTAAGCTGATTAATTTGGCTTATCGGCAGACTGAAGGTCATAACTGGACGAGTGAGGCTGATATTGTTGTTGGAGAGAGAATTAACTTTGTGCAATTGAAGCAGTCACTAAACAGGAGCATTTTCAGTTATGGGTGGTCGAGTCATTTAATGAAATTGTTGCTTGTATAGGTCTGACATTTGACCAAGTAGATGTGGAAATAGGTACTTTTGCTATTTCGCCAAATCATCAAAACCTAGGTTTAGGTAGAAAAGTACTGGCATTTGTAGAAGATTATGTTTCGAATGAGCATCAATATATAAACGTATTGGTAATGTGGGTGCTTAGTGTACGTTCTGAGTTGATATCCTATTATGAACGCCGTGGTTATGTATTAACAGGTGTGGTGGATGAGTATCCTTTAAATGCTAATGTTGGAACTCCAATTGTAGATTTATATTTGGTTGAGATGAAAAAAGTGATTTCAAAAAATAGAATTTAAAATAGACTGTAAAAAAACCCTGAATTATCAGGGTTTTTCTATTTAATGTACTACTAGGCAAAGAACCAAGTGTAATAGCCCCATAACATGAGTGGCCATGCAACAAATGGGCTAAATAACCATTTCCAAAGCCAAAACCTAGGAATAAAACCAACACCATGAATAAAGCCACCTGAAATGCCGATCATGATATACATCATCGCACTGTGGCTATATTCACCATTCGCATCCAACATGGCACCTGGATGTATTAATAATACAGCTGCAAGAGGCAATGCCAACAAAAATGAAACGGCCATTGCGATCTTATTCGGCTTTTTTTCTTCAGTTGTCATTGTCACTTCAGTCATATTTTATTCCTCATCTAAGTCTTGATGATGCTCGATATATAGTGCACTCAATACACCTGCGAAACATGCCATCAAAACTCCAAGAATCCAAGCGAAATACCACATATTTATTCTCCTTGAACACAGCCTTAATAGAGGGTGTGTGTATTTTCTTGAATATGTTTATTTGTGATTACGCCCCACATCTTATAATAGCACCAAGTTGTATAGAGCAAGATCAGTGGAACAAAAATACCTGCAACTACGGTCATTACAGTGAGTGTATTTTTACTAGAAACAGCATCCCACATGGTTAAACTTGCAGTCGGATTAATACTCGAAGGCATGAGGAATGGGAATAAAGCAAAACCTGCTGTTAAAATAGAACCAGTCACTGCTAATGTTGAACCCATAAAGCTCAAGCCTGCTTTGTCTTTACCTGCAGCTAGGACGATGAGAATTCCACCTAGAATTGCAGCAAGAGGAGCAAGCATAGTGATTGGATAGAGTGTGTAGTTATTCATCCAACCATGGTTGCCTGTTGTTAATACTTCTTTTGCAAGTGGGTTTGCGACACCGTTGGTGTTGAAGGGTTGCGCTAAAGTATAACCTTCGATATTACCGAAGTATAACCATGCGCCTGCACCTAAGAAGCAAACAAGAAAGATGATACCCATCAATTGTGTTGCTTTCGCAGAGCGTTTACGTAAATCACCATCTGTACGAAGCATGAGCCACGCACCACCATGTGCACACAGCATAGATAAGCTGACTAGACCACAGACCAATGCAAATGGATTGAGGAGTGCAAAGAAACTACCAGTATAGGTTGAGCGAACAGTTTCATCTAGAGTAAATGGAACGCCCAAGAACATATTGCCGAAGGCTACACCGAAGACTAAAGCGGGTACTGCACCACCTACACATAAACCCCAATCCCAAGATGTGCGCCATTGTGTATTGTGGAGTTTAGATCTGTAGTCAAAACCGACTGGTCGTAAGAACAGTGCAAATAAAACCAATAACAGCGCCCAATACATCCCAGAAAAGGCTGTTGCATAAACCATTGGCCATGCAGCAAAGAGAGCACCACCTGCAGTCACAAACCAAACTTGGTTGCCTTCCCAGTGTGGTGCAATCGTATTGATTGCAGCACGGCGTTCTTCATCATTTTTACCGACAAATGGCATAAGTGCCATTGAGCCCATATCAAAGCCATCAGTAAGCGCAAAACCAATAAGCAATACACCAACCAACACCCACCAAATTATTTTGAGCAGTTCATATTCGATCATGATTGCGCTCCTTCAACTTTTTCTTGTTGTGCCGCTTCAAGTTTTTCGAAGTGATATTTTCCTGTATGTAGCGAACTTGGTCCAAGGCGTGAGAACTTAATCATCAAATACATTTCGATAATCAGTAACACGGTATAGAACGCTGCCAATGCGATGATTGAGCCCCATACATCACCCGTACTTAAGCTAGAGGCTGATAAGTGTGTAGGGAGTACTTCACCAATCGTCCACGGTTGACGACCACCTTCGGCCACATACCAACCTGTTTGTGCTGCAATCCAAGGAAGTGGTAGGGCAAACAAAGCAAATTTGAGTAACCAGGGTTTATTTTCTGCATTACGTTTTGCCACTGCATAGGTTGCAAGGATAAACAGTAAAAGCATAAGGAAACCAGAAGCAACCATGGCACGGAAAGAGAAGAACAATGCAGTCACATTTGGAATCGTATCTTTTGTTGCTGCTTTGATATGATCTTCAGAAGCATCAGTTACTTTGTCAGTATATTTTTTCAGAAGTAAGCCATAGCCTAAATCTTTTTGATTTTCTTTAAAAGAAGCCATCAGCTCAGGAGAGCGATCGCCAGCACGAAGCTGTTCAAGTTCACTGTATGCAATCATACCATTGCGGATACGGACTTCATGTTGAACCATCAAATCTTTCAGACCGGTCACTTCTTTGTCAAGTGAACGAGTGGCAATAATCCCCATTGCATAAGGTATTTTTATAGCATAGTCAGTACGTTGTTCTTCCTGATTTGGAATACCAAACAATGTAAATGGTGCAGGTGCTGGATGTGTTTCCCATTCAGATTCAATTGCAGCCAATTTTGTTTTTTGTACATCACCTAACTCGTAGCCAGATTCATCACCGAGCAAAATGACAGAAAGTGTCGACGCTAAACCAAAGATTGCGGCAATTGCAAAAGAGCGACGAGCAAAGGGTAAATCACGTTTTTTCAACATGTAATAGCTTGAAATAGCCAATACAAAAATTGCACCCGTGACATAACCCGCAGAAACTGTATGAACAAATTTTACTTGGGCAACAGGGTTGAAAATCAGTGCACCAAAATCTACCAGTTCCATACGCATGGTTTCAAAATTGAATTCTGAACCGACAGGATTTTGCATCCAACCATTGGCAACTAAAATCCATAATGCAGATAAATTTGAACCTAATGCAACAAGCCAAGTTACCGCTAAATGTTGAACTTTAGACAGGCGATCCCAGCCAAAGAAGAATAAACCAATAAAAGTTGATTCTAAAAAGAATGCCATTAATCCTTCAATAGCAAGTGGCGCACCGAAAATATCCCCTACATAGTGGGAATAGTACGCCCAGTTTGTACCGAACTGGAATTCCATGGTTAAACCAGTCGTCACACCTAAGGCAAAGTTAATACCGAAGAGTTTGCCCCAAAACTTAGTCATATCCCTGTAAATTTCTTTGCCAGAAATGACATAAGTCGTTTCCATAATGGCAAGCAGGAAAGCTAGGCCTAGAGTCAGAGGTACAAAAATAAAATGATACATTGCGGTCATTGCGAATTGGAACCGCGAAAGATCGACCACGCTTTCAGAAATCATCAACGTGTCTCCTTGATTTGGGAAGGACTGCCAGCAATACGCTCAGCAACTTGGTTATCAAAATTTTTTGGAATCGTCGGTGCATCAAACCAAATGTGTTTGATAGTCATTAAAAGAACAATCTTAATTATTAAAATGATTGTAATTTCTTTGACTAATTGGCGATTTAAATCAGGGGATTTTAAGCTCATGATTAAGCCTACTGTCTGAATATATTTATATTATTAAACGAAATGAGATGTAAAATAAATAGATAAAATAATTAAAATAAAATTATATTATTTTTGTTATTTAATTCAATGTGTTATGATTTTTTTAAATAAAAAATATACTATAAGTATTTGTTTTTAAAGTTGATTGAATTGCTTGGAATTAATGAATATAAACCCGACTAAAATACTTATATTTAAAAAATTAAAACCAACCAAAATAGTTTGATATGTGATTTTTTTGCACACTCAGAGCGCATTTTTCTATTTAAATTGAGGAAGGTTGAATGTAAGTTAAAATATAAAATTAGACACATTAAATAATAATTTGAATGAATTATTTTTATTGTCTTTAGTATCAGTAATTTAAAATTTGTTTGTATTTTAAACAAATTTATGCTTTGAGGTTATTGAATCGGAGCCAAAACCCACTGCTATATGTTTAAAACTTATACAATTGTGGTGCTGAAAAAGATAGATGTGCTGATATGCATAGTATTGTTTTATAAAAATGACAAAACATTTAGAACTGGTCTAGGTTTGAAAGTTCATTTGAATGTGAGATTTTTTTCGCAATGTAATGTGATTTCTTAAAGCGAATTAAAATGATTTGAGATTGAAATTCAAGTTCCCCAAATTCAGGTTCAACTTGAATGTAATGCAGTTGTCCAAATTCATCTCGGACGCGTGCTTGAGCAGAAAAGCCCGGTCGGGCATTGCCACTCGATACTGTGGCTAAGCGACCGAGTAGGTTAGTCTGGGTAGCATATAGCTTAGGCTTAATAACCTGATCTAGGCAGTGGATCATAAAAACAGTAAAGAAAATGGCAATCAATAATGCAGGTAAAATGACGTAGTACCAAGTCGAAAATTGATTTTGTATGGCATAAAGGCTTAGTTGTAAAAAGTAGCCAGCAAAACTGAAATTGATGAGTAAGAAAACAAAAATCAGTACTCTGGCAAATTTGACCTGAATCAGGGGGGAGTGGGTGAGCCAATCGGGTAAAATTCGCTTGAGGAATGTGCTTGGACGTAATCCAATATAATAACCAAAGGTTTCTGCCATGCTAAGTAGAATTAATACCAATACACTGATATGAAAAGGCATTAAGTCTGGTTCTAAAAAGAATTCAAGCATGGCTGTCCTATATAAATGAAAGCCCATTATATGAAATGGGCTAGTTTAGACTTAGTCTTTAACGATATAAATACCGCCATCAGAATGTACATCAATTTTGACTTTTTCAAGGAAATCACCCTGACATGGCCCTGAAATACATTCACCACTTTCGACATCAAAGAGTGCGCCGTGAGTTGAGCATTCGATATATTCACCATCACGATCTAAAAATTGGTTTTCGAGAAATTCCAATTCAGTTTGTAAATGCGGACATAAATTATTATAGGCATAGTACGCACCATCGCGTTGTGTGATGAAAATAGTTCTACCATCATCTGTATCAAATGCACGTGCTTCACGCTCTGGAATTTCTTCTGTCATGGCAATCTTATTCATTTATACAGCTTCTCTTTTAAGTGTTGCCTGTAACTTGGCATAGTCTTGAATATCAAGGCGTGGACCAAACTGAGAAACAACTTCGCTTGAAATTAGAATCGCTAATTCAGCAGCAGTTTGAATATCTTCGCCATTGTTTAGAGCATAAAGGAAAGCACCTGAAAATGCATCACCAGCACCATTGGTATCGACAGCTATTACTTTACGACCAGCAACTTGAAGGTGCTGTTCAGTATTGGCCACTAAAGCTCCTTTACTACCTAGTGTAATGACAACATCATTACTTAGTAATTTTAATTTTTCTAGAGCAACATCAATATGGTCAGTTTCTGTGTACAATAAAGCTTCATTTTCATTACAGAAAATTAGATCAACCCCATCATCTAGCAACTCATCTAAGCCTTGACGTGCATATTGCACCATAGCAGGGTCAGACAGTGTTAATGCAATTTTGACGCCACATTCACGAGCAATTTGACGCGCTTGTTTTACTGCTAAACGAGCAGTATCACTCGTTGCAAGGTATCCTTCAATGTAGAGCCATTTTGCAGTTTTGAGTGGTTCAAAATCAATTTGATCTGCGCTGAGTTCTGCAGTAATACCCAAATAAGTATGCATTGTACGTTCAGAATCATCACTTACGAGTACCATACAAGTACCTGTAACACCTTCGCTGATTGATTTTTCAGTTGTTTGAATCTTTGCTTCATTCAAACCATCTAAGTATAAAGTGCCCAAGTCATCATTACCGACACGACATGCGTAAAATGCTGAACCGCCAAGCGCACTAAATGCTACGGTTGTATTAGCAGCAGAACCACCTGAGGCTTGTCCTTTGTATTGTTGGTTTGCTTGTAATAGTTGGTATAAGGTTGCCTGTGTATCACCATCTGTCAGTTGCATTGTACCTTTTTGCAAGTTCTGTTGATTTAAAAAGTCGTCAGATACTCGAAATTCCTGATCGATAAGCGCGTTACCAATTGCAAAAAAGTCAACTGTAGCCATGTTCGTCATCACACAATAATGTTAAAAAAGCAAAGTTTACACTAATGCTAACTTTTACTGTAGTTTGCTGAATAAAATTCAGCACTGCTTTTGTTTTTTTGAGTAATCTAGGCGACGGAAGTCTTTAGGGATATAGGCAAATGAATATCGTGATTGAAAAAGCTGAAACTTTACCTACACAAATGCAAGTACTTGCGGACAGTGCTGCACAGGATGGTTTTCAGTTTTTACATCGTTTAATTGAAGATTATACAAATGGTAAAAATCGTTTTACAGAGACGGGTGAATTTTTTTTAACGGCATATGATGATGAAAAATTAGTGGCATGTGGTGGTTTAAACATTCAACACAGCGATAATGGTGAGCCAAGCCGTATTGGTCGTGTGCGCTTGTTCTATGTATTGCCTGAGTATCGTAAGCATGGCATTGGTAAACAGTTATTGTTAAAACTTGAAAGTATGGCAAAACCGCAGTTTTCAGCTTTGTGTTTAAATACCCACACCAAGCAAGCGGAAATTTTTTATCAAAAGCAAAATTATGTTTATGTGGAAAATCACTCAAACTATAATTATTTCAAGTACTTAATTCAGTAATTTTAATTCAAAGTATATTGAGTTTATTCAATGATTTTAGGCTAATATTTAAGCCTATTAAAGGTTCATTCATAAAATCAGTTTCATTATTATGAGGCTGATTTTTTTGTTTTTATAGTTCACTTTTTGGTTTGATTGTGAATATTGAGCAATGACCGTTATTCATGTGGCTTTCATGATAGCTTCATATTCGTTTAAGCAAAGTAGATCAAAATAATTATAATTTATAATGATGTATGCAGTGGTTAGAAAAATGAATAATACAACTGTTTTAAATCAACACGATTTTTCAAATCTGTTGAGTAAAGTCCCGCAAATTACCGCTTTGTTTTGGGTGACCAAAATTTTTGCTACTACTTTCGGTGAAACCGCAGGTGATGCGGTATCGATGTCGTTAAATTTGGGGTATTTGGTCGGGACACTGATATTCGCAGTGATTTTTATTGGACTGGTCTTTTTACAAATCCGCTCGAAACGCTATCATCCGTATTTGTATTGGTTCACCATTATCGCAAGTACCACTGTGGGTACAACTTTGGCAGATTTGGTCGATCGTTCGCTCGGCATTGGTTATGTTGGAGGAAGTTCACTTTTACTCAGTCTAGTGCTGATATCATTGTTTATATGGTACAAAGTCGAAGGCAGTATTTCACCGCATAGTGTCAATTATCCACGAGCAGAATTATTTTATTGGTTAACTATTACTTTTTCACAAACGCTCGGTACAGCCTTGGGTGATTGGTCTGCTGATACTGCAGGTTTGGGATATAGTGGCGGAATCTTCTTATATACAGGGCTCATTTTAGTTATTCTTGCATTATATTTTTGGACGAGTATTTCACGGACCTTGTTGTTTTGGAGTGCATTTGTATTGACTCGTCCACTTGGTGCAGTAGTTGGGGACTTTCTTGATAAGCCGATTGATCATGGTGGTTTGGCTTTAAGCCGCTTCACTGCATCAGCAGTACTTTTATTGGCAATTTTACTGTGTATTTGGATGGCTGAAAAGTTTAATCCCAACCCAGATTTACGAGAATCTGCGGGTTAAACTGTGATCTTGAAATCTCAGTAATCGTAAGATTTAGACAGATTAAATTATCTAGATTAAATCTTGACAATTCAACTATGAATTAATCATAACAATGAAGCCCAATAATTAGAGTTTAAGGTATACTGATCGATAATAAATAATCATTCCTATTGGAGATCGCATGACTGTAGATGTCACTGAAACCTTAACTCAAACTGTTCATCCTGCGTTTCAGCTGGTACGTCAACACCATGTAGACGCTTTAGACATATTGGTGTCCGAATATAAACATAAAGTGACTGGTGCAATGCATTTTCATTTGGCGACTGAGCACGATGAAAATGTTTTTCTTGTTGCGTTTCGCACGCAACCTATGGATTCTAAGGGTGCAGCGCACATTTTAGAACATACAGCATTGTGTGGTTCAGCAAAGTTTCCCGTACGTGATCCATTCTTTTTAATGATTCGTCGTTCACTTAATACGTTTATGAATGCATTTACTGCAGCAGATTGGACTGCGTATCCATTTGCAACGCAGAATAAAAAAGACTTTCAAAACTTACTTGAAGTGTATATGGATGCAGCATTTGCAGCCAATTTAAATCCGCTTGATTTTGCTCAAGAAGGCATTCGTGTTGAACTTGAAAATGGCGAGCCTGTATATAAAGGTGTCGTATTCAATGAAATGAAAGGGGCAATGAGCTCACCTTCAGATCAGTTGTATCATCAATTGGCGCATCATTTATTTCCTAAAACGACTTATCACTACAATTCAGGTGGTGATCCAAAAGACATTCCTGATTTAACTTATGAGGAATTGGTGGATTTTTACAAATCGCATTATCACCCAAGCAATGCGGTGTTTATGACTTTTGGTAATCAAACGGCATATCATTTGCAAGATCAGTTTGAACAGTTGGCATTGTCACGTTTTGAAAAAGGTGAAACGCTTTATTCGGTTGAAGAACAACGTCTGGTTGCACCAATTGAAGTCACTGAAAATTATGCAGTTGATGCCGAAGATTTAACAGACAAAACCTATCATGTACTTGCATGGTTATTACCTAAGGCGAGTGAAATCAAATTGCGTTTAGGTATGCGTTTGGTGGAAGGTATTCTACTTGAAGATTCAGCTTCACCACTGCGTCATTATTTAGAAACATGTGGTTATGCACAGTCGACAGGACCTTTCATGGGTGTGGATGATTCCAACTTTGAAATGACGTTCTATTGTGCTGTACAAGGTTCTAACCCTGAACATGCTGAAACCTTTAAAAATGGTGTGTTAGATGTCCTTAAAGATATGGCATCAAAACCTGCCGACCCTGCAATGGTTGACGCAATTTTACATCAAATAGAATTACATCAACGTGAAATTAATGGTGATGGTACTCCATATGGTTTAAGCCTAATTCTGAATGGTTTAGGTAGTGCAATTCACCACAATGATCCTGTAGATGTGTGGGATGTTGATACCGCAATTGCGAGTGTGAAAGAAGAGTTGAAAGACCCAATGTGGTTGTCAAATTTGATACAAACCTATTTGTTAGATAATCCTCACCGTGTACAAATGACTTTAGTGCCTGATGCTGAAAAATCGGCAATAGAAGCTGCTGCTGAAAAAGCGCGTTTAGCTGAACTGGGTCAAAAGTTAACAGAGCAAGAAAAAGCTGAAATCATTAAACAGACTGAAGCATTGAAAATTCGTCAAGAAACGCCTGATGATTTAGATTTATTGCCTAAAGTGGGTTTAGATGATATTCCTGCTGAATTGGCAATTGTTTCAGGTCAATTGCGTGAAATTATTTCTAATGGCACAGATTTTCCACTGAATTTGTATCATGCGGGAACTAACGGTATCTATTATCAACAAGTTTTGGTACAGATTCCTGAGCAAATTGTATTGTCACCATATTTCAATTTACTGTCTATTTTGATGGGAGAAGTGGGAGCAGGTGAATATGGTTATTTAGAATTCCAACAACGACAAACTGCAGTGAGTGGTGGTTTAGGCATGGGCGCATCACTGCGTTCAAAAGTTGATGATAAAGGTAAAATTACCGCTTGGTTGACCTTAACCACAAAATCATTGACAGGGAAGTTGGATGCCATTCAACTGTTGAAATTGGCATTTGAGCAACTACGTTTTGATGAGAAAGATCGTATAGTTGAACTATTGCAGCAACGTAAAACACGTTGGGCATCACGTTTGTCAGATTCAGGACATAGTTATGCGATGCAAATTGCCTCGCGTAATATGAGTGCGCTCGCAAAGCGTGATTATGATAATACGGGTTTGGGTGCTTTAAATTGGTTCACCCAATTAGTGACCAATATTGAGCAAGATGAATCGGCTTATCAAAACTTGATCAATGAGTTACAAGCCATTCACCGTGCTTTACTTCTTGCACCAAAGCAATTTTTACTCGTTTGTGAAGAACATCAGTCTGAACATCTTGTTGAAGAAGTTCAGGAAGTTTGGAATAAATTAGCGGTGGATCGTTCGCCTGTATTATTGACTGAAGTTGAGCCTGAAGTTAGTCAGAATGACCAAGCATGGTTGATTCAAGCCAATGTGCAATTTTGTGCATCGGCATATCCTGCTGTGGAAGTTGCACATGCAGATGCTGCACCTCTGATGGTTTTAGCAGGTTATTTACGTAATGGATTCTTGCATAGTGCCATTCGTGAAAAAGGTGGTGCTTATGGCGGTGGTGCAAGCTATGACGGCAATGCTTGTGCTTTCCGTTTTTATAGCTACCGTGATCCACGTTTAGCAGAAACATTTGCAGATTTTGAAGCAAGTGTTCATTGGCTGCTCAATACAGAACAGAAACCACATCAGCTTGAAGAAGCAATTTTGGGTCTTGTTTCAAGTATGGATAAACCAGGTTCGCCTGCAGGTGAGGCAATTACAGCATGTTATGCATTACTACATGGTCGAACGCCAGCTTTCCGTAGAACCTTACGTGCTCGCTTGTTGAATGTAACGTTAGAAGATTTAAAGCGTGTTACACAGACGTATTTAGTAGAACAAAAACCGGTAAAAGCTGTGGTTGCTCCCGTTGCTCGCAAAGAAACACTGGAACAACTTGGCTTTGAAATTAAAAAAGTAAATTAATTATTAGGCACCATCCATCAGGGTTAATCGTTGCTCTATTTTTCTTGATGCTGCTTTGGAAAATTTTCAAAGCAACATGAAGAAAATAGAGGATGGAACAGAGTGTGCCTATTCTTTGATATTTATATCAGGAGAGCCTTATGTCGTTCAGCACTTTTGAACGCACACCATTAAATCTGAGCGTCTTAATGATGCTCAGTTTTGGTTTTGTGACTGCAACACATGCAGATGATTCTATATTGATTAACCCAGCGAGTAGCCAAGCATGTGCTGCTTTGGAGTCAAATGCAGATCGTTTAGTGTGTTACGATAAAATATTTCGTACCCCGAATGTTGTTGCCCCCGTGATTGTATCTGAACAGCGTGCAGCTGAAGTGTTAGCAACTGAAGTTGTGAAGTCAGAACCAGATACTTTGAAAGGTAAAATTGGACAGAAGGTTGAAAACTTATTCGCCATTCATGGTGATCGGTTAGATCCTAACTCATCGCTATTGGATAAACGATGGGAGCTTGCAGCAGATAGTAAATTGGGGACATGGAATATTCGGGCTAATCAACCTGTTTATTTATTGCCTGCGTTTTGGACGAGCAATAAAAATGAATTTCCACATAGCCCAAACCCTGACAATACGGTGACAGAAGATCAAGATTTAAAATCGACTGAGGCAAAGTTTCAAATTTCTTTGAAAACTAAAGCGGTTGAAAATTTGAT
Organism: Acinetobacter sp. TY2; assembly: GCF_046269225.1. Taxonomy (NCBI): domain Bacteria; kingdom Pseudomonadati; phylum Pseudomonadota; class Gammaproteobacteria; order Moraxellales; family Moraxellaceae; genus Acinetobacter; species Acinetobacter sp. TY2. The sequence continues at coordinate 37,775 of NZ_JBJZOR010000011.1, read as the reverse complement.
TGGAGATAATGGTGATTTGTGGATTGGTTATACCCAGTCATCACGTTGGCAAGTTTATAATGAAGACGAATCTCGTCCATTTCGTGAAACCAATTATGAACCTGAAGCAAGCTTAATTTTCCGTACAAATTATAATCTTTTGGGTTTAAATGGTCGCTTACTTGGTTTGACATTGAACCATCAATCTAATGGTCGTTCAGATCCACTGTCACGTAGTTGGAACCGTGTAATGTTAAATCTCGGTTTTGAAAAAGATAATTTTGCCTTAATGGTGCGTCCTTGGTACCGTCTTGATGAAGACTTTAAGGATGATAATAATCCTGATATTAAAGATTATGTCGGGCGTGGTGATATCACTGGATTCTACCGTTGGAATGAACATGATTTCTCCTTGATGTTACGTCATTCACTTAAAGGTGGTGATGACTCACATGGTGCAGTGCAATTTGATTGGACATTCCCAATTAAAGGTAAACTGCGTGGTAACTTCCAAATCTTTGATGGATATGGTGAAAGTCTAATTGATTATAACCATCGTGCGACTTATGTCGGGTTGGGTGTTTCTTTGATGAATGCTTATTAATCTGAATTATATTGCATAAAAATACCGCTATAAGAAAAAGTCTTGTAGCGGTATTTTTATATCTTTAATTTTGATTAGGTGAATAGTTAGATGATTAACCAATCTGAATTTCTGTCGAAGGATGGCTGACTCGACTCTTTTTCGGTGTTGCAATTAGATAGGCAAGGGTAAGCGGTCCAAGTCGTCCTGCAAACATGAGTAGAATTAAGGCAAATTGACTGGCATGTCCTAAATCTTCGGTCACACCACGAGATAAACCAACAGTACAGGCAGCGGAAACAGCCTCAAACAATAGGTCTAAAAAACGTTTATTGGGTTCAAGAATGAGTAGAGTAAAAAAGCCAATCAAAATAAGTGTAGACGTAATGGCAATTACAGCTAAGGCTTTAAAGGTTGTATGATGGGGAATACTGTGCTTAAAGACAGTTAACTCATCTGAACGCCTTAAAAAGGTGATTACGCTGAGTACCATAATAATAAATGTACCGACTTTAATCCCACCTGCGGTACTGAGTGAACCACCACCAATAAACATCAGCATCATGGTAACGAGCGTTGAAGCATCGGTCATGCTACTGACTTCTAGACTGTTAAAACCTGAAGAGCGTGGTACTGTGGCATGGAACCATGCATTTAAAGCTTGGTCGCCAATCGACATTGGAGCAAGCGTCAGTGGATTTCCTGCTTCAAGAGCCCAAATGGTGATAAATGCAAAGAGATTAAGTCCTGCAATGGTCGATAAAATGAGTTTACTGTTGGTGGAAAGCGTTTTCCATCGTTTAGCACGCTTAATATCCATGAGAACAAGAAAGCCTAAACCACCCACCATATAAAGCATACTGATGGTAAATGTGACCATATATTGATCGGAGAAGCTCATCAAGCTATTGGGGAAAAGGGAAAATCCACCATTATTAAAAGCTGAAATACTGTAAAACAAGGCATAGAAGAAAGCATGCTTAAAATCATAATGTTCCATCCATGCCATGGTGAGAATAATCGTCCCTACGCATTCAAAAAATAAAGAATAGATGAGTACGCCTTTTGCAGTGAAGGTTGCTCGAGCAAGACTTGTCTGCCCAATGGTTTCTTGCGCCATAATTTGTTGTTTTAAGCCCACTTTAGGCGACAAACTAAGTGCTGCTAAAATGGCAAAAGTCATAAAACCTAAGCCACCGCATTGAATGAGTAGCATGATGATAATTTTGCCAAACAAGGTATAAGCATCACCTACATTGACTACTGACAAGCCTGTAATTGTCGTTGCAGAAGTCGCTGTAAAAAGGGCTTCCATCCAATCGACATCGCCGTGATTGGCAAAAGGCAATTTGAGTAAAATTGTTCCAACAATGATAAAACTTAAAAAGCCGAGTGCAAGTAGACTCGGTGGGCTGAGATTGATGCGGTTTTGTTTTTTATCGATCAACTCATGTTTAGATAATCTCATAGTCTTCCTTATTTACAGGAAACGTGTGGAGAGTTTACGGAGCATTTCGACAGGCCCTTCAATAATCAGAATATCTTTTTCCTGCAAAATTGTTCCTGGTGCAATTTCATATAGTACATGCGAGCCACGTTGTAATAATAATGTTTTAAGTCCGTCAGCTTCTTCCATTAGTGTTGCAAATTGAGCACCTTGTAAACTGATTCCAATTTCAATTTTCACAATATAGTGTTCATTGTTGAGCGCCATATAGCGTCGAACCATCGGATAACTCAGGTTCTGCGCAATACGGATTCCCATATCTTCTTCAGGATGAATAATTTTAGTAATACCTAAATGCGATAAAATCATGTGATGAGATTTTGATTTGGCTTTTACAAAAATCTTTTCAATACCAAGATTTTTTAAATGTAATACACATAAAATACTTGCTTCAATGTCCTCACCAATCGCGACCACAACGGCATCACAATTTTTGATATTCAGTTCGTCCAGCACGTGCTCATCAGTTGCATCAGCAATGACGGCATGACTGATTCTATCGGCAATATTTTCTACATTTTTTTTGAGTGTATCAATTCCGATGACATCGTGATTTAAGTTTGTGAGTTCGAGTGCAACCGCTTCCCCGAAACTACCTAAACCAATGACTGCAAATAATGCCATATACTTAATAATCCTTACTCACGCCATACTCTGTTGAATTGTATATCAATGCGTTAATGTTTTAACAATTGTTGGCATTTTAAGTATTTTTCAGTGCAATTGGAATCAATTGACACAGAGAAATAGATGTGGATAGAGATTGGATGAGGTCGTATAGGATTTTAGGTATTGATTATTATTCCTATAATTAGTAATGCGACTTGGTCTCGTGAATTCCAATCACCTGATTCTAAAAAAATTTAAACCTGATATTTATTAAAACCTTAAACGATATCCATTTCATAACCCTATATTCTGCGGTCTATCTTGGTATGAAGATGGTTAAGGATGCAACGAATCAAATGGTTGGATAGGCATTGATAGCGTGAAGTTTGATGGCAAGTTACATTGGAATGAATACAAGTGTCGGAATCAATAAAAGTGCCTTGATATAAAGTTTAGAAAATTAAAGCGAGGCATTTTAATTGACTCGCTTTTTTATGAACAATACTTAAGTCATTTTATTTAGCTTGAATATTCAAGCCAAAGTCTTAGTGCTGACTAAAGACCTGACTCGATGCTTCATCGAGTGCAGACTTTAGTTGCTCAGCAAAAATTTGTGCTTCTTCTGCATTAAGTGGTATGCCATCTTTTTTGGTCACAAAGAAAATATCTTCGGCTTTTTCTCCGAGTGTCGCAATACGTGCAGAATGAATATCAAGCCCTTGCATCATAAAGATCCCGCCTATTTTTGCAAGTAAACCGGGTTGGTCAAGCGTAGAAATTTCGACCATATTTTGTTGTAATACTTCGTTGAGCGTGACATCAACTGTATTTTCGATTTCGAAGTGACGTAGCTGACGGGGTATACGTCGTTGCATTAAGCCCGGATAAACATCGGAATTACTCAATGCCTTGACGAGTGCTTCTTTAACGGTTAATTCACGATCAGGATCGGTCAGTAAAGTGCCAAAACGATCAAGAACCACATAGGTGTCTAGGCTAAATGACGTACTTGCAGTAATAATACGTGCATCTTGAACATCAAGATTCATTTTGTCGAGTACAGCGACAGTGGTTGCAAATAAATTGGGTTGGTCACGGGTATAAATGAATAGTTGAACGGCATCTTGTGCTGCTTTTCGGTGCGCACGCATGAGCACTAAAGGTGCAGGATTATCACCGTGTTGTAAAATGGCGCGTGTGTGCCATGCAATTTCATCGGCAGATTCTTTAATGAAGTACTCATCACCGAGTTCTTTCCACACACTTTGGACTTGATCAAATGAAAATTCATTCACTAAACTTTCACTTGCTGCAAATTTAGTATCTTCAATCAGCATTTGATAATCCACAGGACGATCTAAACCTGAACGGATGATGTCACGTGCATGTGTATACAGTTGACGCATCAGTGAAGAACGCCATGTATTCCATAACTTTGGATTGGTGGCATTAATGTCAGCAACAGTCAGTGTATATAGATGATCGAGATGCTCCATATCACCTAATTTTTCAGCAAATGTTTTTACCACATCAGGGTCTGATATATCTTTTTTTTGTGCAGTTATGGACATCAGTAAATGATTTTGAATGAGCCATGCGACAAGATTACATTCACGTTCAGTCAAACCATGTGCACGACAAAATTCAATGGCATCGGCAGCTCCGAGTTCACTATGATCTCCACCACGACCTTTGGCAATATCATGGAATAGTGCAGCGAGAAGGACTAAATCACGACGTTGTAAACGCTGATACACAGAACTGACTACAGGATAATCTTTAGCAAATTCAGGTTCTTTGAAGCGACTTAAATTGCGCAATAAAAGCAATGTATGTGCATCAACGGTATAAATATGGAATAGATCATATTGCATGAGTCCCATAATTTGACCGAATGCGGGAATATAATTACCCAAAACGCTATAGCGTTTCATGGCGACTAATGTTTCATATAGACGCTGTGGGGAACGTAAAATTGCCATAAACAATGCCTGATTGTCAGGATGATTACGGTAATTAATATCAATGCGTTTAGCGGCTAAAATCAGTAAACGTAAAGTACGGGCGCGTATACCTTCAACATTCGGTGTATTAGCAAGCAAATAGAAAATTTCTAAAATCGCACTTGGTTTTTCTGAAAAAACTTTATGATGTTGTACGGCAAGTTTGCCATCGACAACTTTGAAGCGCTCATTGATGTTTTCAATTTTACGTTCATAATTAGGAAGGCGAGGGGTAATGACGGACTCATTAAAATACGCCAATAACATTTCATTGAGTGTCGAAACCGACTGTGCAGTACGGTAGTAACACTTCATAAATTGTTCAATAGGATAATTTGGATGTTGATCTTCAGTGCGGGTATATCCAAATTTTGCTGCAATTTCACGTTGATAATCAAATAATAAACGGTTTTCGTCACGTTTTGTAATGCGATGCAAATGGTGGCGAATTTCCCATAAAAAGTTTTCAGCTTCTTCTAAAACACGCAATTCAAATTCAGAAATAAAACCCAAATGCACCAAGTCATAAATACGATTGACTCGGAAATGACGTTTTGCAATCCAACCAATTTGGTTGATATCTCGAATACCGCCGGGTGCATTTTTAATGTCAGGTTCTAAATTACTTTCGGTATGGTTATGCTGCGCATAGCGATGCGCTTGTTCAGCTATTTTTGCATCAAAGAAGGTTTTATCTGTCCATGTTTGCGACACAATACGACGTGGCCATTTGGCAAGGTGCGGATTGCCAATAATTGTTCGTGCTTCAATTAATGCCGTAGCAACCGTTAAATCATTGGTGGCTTGTTCAAAACAACTCTTAATGGTACGTACACTAATTCCTGGTTTAAAATTACCAACATCCCAAAGTGACGCAATAAAGGCAGTGACTTGTTCTTCTTGTTCAGGTGTGAGTTCATCTTCCGATAAGACCATGATATCGACATCAGAATAAGGCAACATTTCCCGACGACCATAACCACCGACTGCAAAGAGGCTTAAGTCAGTTTGATCAAGTTCAGCATGATTCCACAAAAAAATCAGTGCTTCATCAATAATGTCTGAACGGCTACGGACAATTTCTCGAATAGAGTGACCCGACTCAAAGCTTTCCTGTAATTGCTTTTCGACATCTGTGCGCCATTGGTTAATGGCTTTGATATCGTGAATGTCTGCAACGCAGGATAACAGTGGAATAGTATCGATCATGAAAAAATTGTCCGCAAATTTATCAATTAGTTGTTCAAGTTGACAGTGACAGCATCGGCTGCTTCCTGAGCTAGTTGACGTGCCTGTTCTATGGTTTCTGCACGCGCAGTTGCTACGCCCATACGACGACGTTTAAATCCTTCGGGTTTACCGAATAAACGTAAATCGGTCGCAGGATTTGTTAAAGCAAGATTTAGACCACTGTAAGACAAATTACTTGCATCCACACCAGCATAGATTACGGCACTTGCTGCGATACTATGACGCTCAGTATTGACTGGTAAACCTAAAATGGCACGAGCATGTAGTTCAAATTCACTCTGAAATTGAGATGCAAGTGTCACAAGTCCCGTATCATGTGGGCGTGGTGAAACTTCACTAAACCATACTTTATCGCCTTTGACAAACAGTTCAACACCAAAGATGCCACAACCACCAAGTGCAACAGTGACTTTATTGGCAATCCGTTTTGCTTCAGTCAGTGCAGCATCGCTCATCGGTTGTGGTTGCCAGCTTTCAACATAATCACCAGTATTTTGACGGTGTCCAATGGCATCACAGAAATGGGTTTCAATGTCACCCGTATGTGCGTTTTTAGCGCGAACTGTGAGTAAGGTAATTTCAAAATCAAAATCAATTTGCGATTCAACAATGACTGTACCTTGATTGACACGGCCACCTGTTTGCGCATATTCCCAAGCTGCATCAACTTCGGCATATTCTTTAACACGAGATTGTCCTTTGCCTGAAGATGACATCACTGGTTTAACAAAATTTGGATAACCAATGTCATCACACGCAGCACGGAAACTTTCTAATGAATCTGCAAAACGATAAGCTGAGGTCGGTAAACCAAGTTCTTCTGCAGCTAAACGACGAATGCCTTCACGGTTCATGGTCAAGTTGACCGCTTTTGCAGAAGGAATAACAGTTGCAATATTTTGTTGTTCAATCTCAATAAGAACTTCGGTTGCAATTGCTTCAATTTCAGGAACAATAAGATTAGGTTTTACTTTTTCAATCAGTGCTTTGAGTTCTGTAGGATCTGCCATATTTAAGGCATAAGAAAAATGAGCAACTTGCATGGCAGGGGCATTTTCATAGCGGTCAGCAGCATGGACTTCCACACCAAGTCGTTGTAGTGAAATGACCACTTCTTTACCAAGCTCACCAGAGCCAAGAAGTAGAACTTTAAATGCTGATGATTGAAGTGGAGTACCCAAAGTGACGCTCATGTTATTCTTCCATGCCTGATTTCTAGGGGCTTTAAGCATAGCAGAACTGATCGCTGTGTTAAGGGCAGATTCACATAAAATAATAGATTTTGTTAGACAACCAATGGTTATGAATCTGACTTTGAGTTACAACATCATTCATAAGTAAATATTTATGAATGTTAATTAATTATTTGATTTAATTTGTTATTTTATGATTCGGAAAAATATAGGCTAAAAATTATTGGATATTTAGCCTATTATTGTGTATTCGGTTTTACGATTTTATTGGCATATCATCATTTAAAGAGGCAAATAAGTATAAACCAAGCCATATGCCAAAGCTGCCGTTAACGTCGCCAAAACAATCCGTTTAAATTTAAAATATAACCCTATCAGTACAACAAAACCGACCAACATGGCAAAACTTTTATTCGGTGTTTCAATGAGTGGTGGCAGTGTTGCGACAATGAGCATAGAACTAATTGCTGAAATTCCGATACTACCTAATGCAATTTTGAGCCAAGTTGAACCACGATTTTGAGAAGTTTTTTGACTGTTTTGAATCACGTAAAAGGGACCAAAACGGGATGCAAAGTTGGCAATACCCACCAAAATACCGACTAAAATAATCTGTAAATCCATTAGATATTAACCTCATTATGATGCTTTAAAACATAATGTTTAAATAAGCCTGCTAAAATTCCCGATGTAATACCAATAAAAATAGCGACAGACATATTGATGAAATAACACGCAATAGCAGAAACAATAAGACATACAGCAACGACAAAAGTATGTTTCTTTTCAAAGGCTGCAAGTAAGAAACTCAAAAACAGTGCAGGAAGTAAAAAGTCGAGTGCGGCCTGTAAAAATTGAGGCATATTACTGACCTGATCGGCAAATAAACCACCAAGAAAAGAACCTAATGCCCACGAGAGCCAACTACATAAACTTAAGCCTAACATCCAAGATTCAGACCATTCCTGACGACGTTGTGACAGTTTAATCATGCCTGCTGCAAACACTTCATCGGTCAAGCCCCACGCCCAAACTGCAGTTTTTTTCATATTCAAACGATCTTGAATGAGATTTTGTAGAGCAGGGCCATATAGAACATGTCGAATATCTAAAGCGATGACAGTTAAAGCGGTCATCCAAATGGAGGTTCCACTGCCAAGTAATGCAACAACAAGAAATTGACTTGCACCAGCATACATAGAACAGGATAAAAATAGAGCTTCCCAAGCACTAAAACCAAATTGGGTTGCAGATACGCCAAAGGCAAATGACACTGGGAGGTAAGTAAAGATAATGGCTTGACTATCTTTAGCGCCTTGCCAAAAACCAGCAGGATCGACTGGAGGAGTTTTGTGCTCAGACACGGTACACCATGAAGAATTGATCAAAGGATAAAATGAAGTTGAGTATTGTACCCGAATTTATTAGCATATTAGCGAATCGTTTTCATCCATTAGGCGCATATATGTCTGTGATTAAGTTACCGTCCATCTTGATGATGGGCTTAATTTCAATAGTATTTTTACTGCAAGGTTGTGGTCAATCATCTGAACAACCAAAACAGCAGGTTGAAATTAAAACTGCACCGAAACTGACCAATGATGCAACGACTTATGCTAAAGAAGCATGGAAATTGATTAATCAGGTTGAACCCTTTGTCTATCGTAAGCAATTGAATTTAATTGAAGAAAATGTCCGTAAACCTATTCGTAAGCTTAGTACAGATTGGCGCATTAATGTAAAAATGACAGATTCAGTGACAGAGGGGAAATATGCTTTATGTCGTAAAGCTTTAACATCTCTTGATAATTTTGCACGTTCAACATTGCAAAAAGATGGTTCACTTGTGCAAAAACAACAAGAATATGAACGTGATAAAGCACAGTGTAAAGATGCAATTGATAATCCGAGCCAAGGGAATACCAAAGCGTATAACAATCTTTTTTAAATCCACGATTTTAGAAGATCATTACCTAAAAAAATGCCCTGAAGAATCAGGGCATTTTTTATCGTATTTATATGGTGTTTAAGAGGGCTTATACGTTAAAACGGAAGTGTAGAACATCACCGTCTTGAACGATGTAAGTTTTACCTTCTAAACGCCATTTACCTGCTTCTTTTGCACCTGCTTCACCGTTGTATTGAATGAAGTCATCATAGGCAATACATTCAGCACGGATAAAGCCTTTTTCAAAGTCAGTGTGAATTACACCTGCTGCCTGTGGCGCAGTTGCACCGACTTTAACTGTCCAAGCACGGACTTCTTGGACGCCTGCTGTAAAATAAGTTTGAAGACCAAGAAGGCTATAACCTGCACGGATTACGACGTTTAGACCAGGTTCTTCCATGCCTAAAGCATCAAGGAATTCGGCACGGTCTTCATCTTCAAGCAATGAAATTTCAGCTTCAATTTGGTTGCAAAGTGGAACAACAATTGCATTTTCTTCAGCCGCTAATTTTTTAACAGCATCCAAGTGTGGATTGTTTTCAAAACCATCTTCGGCTACGTTGGCAATGTACATGGTTGGTTTTAAAGTCATTAAACCAAAACCACGTACCGATTTACGTTCATCATCATCTAAATCCGCTGCACGAGCAGGTTTACCTTCTTCAAGTAAAGGTAAGATTTTTTCTAAAACAGCTTTGGTTGCAATGGCATCTTTATCGCCACCTTTTGCAGATTTTGCTAAGCGTGTAATAGCTTTAGTAATTGTGTCTAAATCGGCAAGTGCAAGTTCTGTATTGATAGTTGCAATGTCATCTAAGGGATCAATTTTACCATTGACGTGAATGACATTTTCATCTTCGAAACAACGAACTACGTGCGCAATCGCATCAGTTTCACGGATGTTTGCAAGGAATTGGTTACCCAAGCCTTCACCTTTAGATGCTCCTGCAACTAAACCTGCAATATCAACAAATTCCATTGCTGTTGGAATAACTTTTTGTGGTTTTACAATGGCAGTAAGTTTGTCTAGACGTTGGTCAGGTACAGGTACAATGCCTGTATTAGGTTCAATCGTACAGAATGGGAAGTTTTCTGCAGCAATAGCAGCTTTAGTCAATGCATTGAAAAGAGTAGATTTACCAACGTTCGGCAAGCCGACAATACCGCAATTAAAACCCATGAAAAACTCACAAAGTGTTCTATAAAAATTGCCCACGATTTTACATGAAAGCCGTGATAAAGTCAGGTGAAAGTATGAAGATTGAAAATTTATAAAATAGTACTTAATTGACTTAATTTTTATGAGGGTTCAATAGGCTAAAATATGGCTAAATATTAGTGTTAAATTGAAAAGATGAAGAAAAATTGTTGCGACAATATTGGGGATATTCATAACAGTCATGGATTGGTGATTTATTTTAGTGAGTAGTGAGGAATTTAGGCATGTATCGAATAGTATCTAAATACATGCCTAAATTAAGTATCTTAAATTATTTAACCAAACCAAAAATAGAATTTTGAGCATTACATACTTCAATGGCTTTATCTTTTGGCATCTCTTGAACATTACGTTCAAATTCTTTCTTTTGTGTTTCAATGGCATCATCTGGAATACCACTTTTTTTTGCTATAACAGCAATATGTTCCCAAGATTGTTCACATTCTTTAGGCATTTTACTACAGGCTGTCAGTAGAATACTTAAGCCTGTAAGTAGTATAACGGCAGACTTTTTCATTTAATTTTCCTTGTCTTTAGTGTTTATTTCATTTAAATCTTTGATTTTATTATTGAGATAAGTTCGTTCAATGTATGCGTCGATCATAACAGAAGATTTTAGCTATTTTTATGAATTTGATAAAAAAATTGAATTTCATCGGAAACAATATGAGTAATTCAGTGAGCTGCCCATATTGTTTTGATTAAACAATTTTTTGAATATTTCTTTTTATAGAAAAGTGAAAATGTCATTAGCCTTAAAAGCGATAGCCAATTTTTAAGCCATACCCCATTGCGTTATTCTTATTAAAATCCGCATGTTCAGCCATTTCAGCAGCACCTGCTACAGGTATGTGATACGTACCATCTTGTGCAACAGCATCACCAATCCAAAAATATTTTATGCCACCTGCTATAAAGTAGTTTGGTGCGGGGTTATATTGTATGCCTAAGCCCACACCCCAACCGCCCTCAGTTGGATTCAGCACACTAGACGGATTTCCTGTTCCTGAATCCCAGCTCACATCAGTGGATGCACTCCATTTCTCAGTAAATTGATGACCGATACCAAGTGTTGCGTTCCATTGATCTTTTTGGTGATCGTCTAAATTAAAACCGCCTGTATAAGTGCCTTGACTCATTTCAGTTGTTGCAAGCTCGCTAAGAGCACCAAACTGTGTTGGACGAATGGTGAAATCTTTCCAATTGACCCAACGTGCATTTAAGTAGGCAATAGTGTCTTTAAAAACTCCTGTTTGAAAGTCGATATTGACCGATTGAGGGGTAGTAATATCAGTGGTGGATAAACCCGTTAACTCAAGAGGTTGTCCAAAAATGGTTTCATTGGCATCAAGTTGATGTTTGATTCCAGAACGATAGGTAACTGCTGCTTTGAGTGCAATCTCGGGGCTTTGAAAAGCCATACCTGCTAACCAACCAACAGAGCTATCTTCTTTAAAACTAGCATCATAACCGTTAAAAATACTCATTGAGTTACCCCGAAGAGAAACTTTTCCCTTGACTGCTTGGTATACACCACCTGCATAGAGGTTAAAAGATGGGTGGGGTTGGAAACCAAAAAGCATACTGATATTTTGGCTATCGACATCAGCAGATGTACCTTGCATCGTTATTTCATTATCGGACAAAGTATTGTTACTACGTAAGGGATAGGCAGCATCTGCACCAAAAGGCTGATCGTAAATCAGACCAAATGAAAATTGTGGTGCAATTTGTAATTTTAAGGCAGCATTGTAATACTGAAATGACTCTGCCATATCACCTGTGTTGAGGTCGGTGCTATTGACCAAATCTGGGCGATTACTGCGGACCTTCCCTGAAACATCAGGATCCGCGACTGTAATATTCGCTTCAAAATAATTTTTATCTTCAAGAAAAGCCAAAATAGACTGACCCGATTGATCCATTGCAGATGCGTGGCTTGTCGCGCTGTATATTGCGGGCATGATATAGAGCATACCGAGTAGTAGTGGTTTTATTTTCATGATGTTCTTCCTTGTATCATGCTGTTGTTATGCAGAAACTTATATATTCTTAGTTTTAATATCTTTTAAGAAATTTGAAAAAATCTTATAAAACAAAGTGAATCATTTTTAATTATCATACGAAAGGGGGAGATTGACCATTTAATGGGGGGCGCATCGGTCATAGAATTGTTTTTAGATTTTAATATCGTGTATCGGTATTTTTGGCTTACTGAAGTATTGTCTATTGAAAATGTATTTACTTGATTATTTCTGTTATTAAAAAGGCATTCAGTAAACTGAATGCCTTTTTTCATCGACTGTTGTCATCCATGACTATTGAATCGGTGGATGCTGTAGTTGATTTAACTCTTTTTTGCTATAGCCTCGAGAGACTAAAACTTTTTTAATTCCAGCAATGACATCTTCATCGGTGGCTTGGGTTAACAGAGATAACAGCTGATCATTTGTTTTACATGAACAATCATTTTCAATACAAGCAACTTGATTCTTATGTTCATTTTGTTGTTCATTTGGAGAGAACAACGTATGCCAAAAACTCATAGAGCATTCATTCGCAACCTAACATGATTTGAAATATAGCGAGTTTAAATATAAATGCAAGTTTGTAACTGAACCATCCGTCATAAATTGAACGTAAAAATGATGGAATAATTGTGACAAAAGAATGAAAGTTGACAGGAGTTTTGTAATATTTAATTTATAATGATGATTATCAATGAAATAAATATAAGAAAAAAAGGTGCTATAGAAACAACACCTTTTTTTCATGATTTGATTTTGAAATAAATTGTTTAAATCTTTTCGAGTAATACACCTGATTCAACATGATGGGTATATGGAAATTGATCAAACATGGCAAATTTACTGATTTTATGGGTTTGCGCTAATGTTTTTAAGTTGTCATGTAAAGTATCTGGGTTACATGAGATATAGATAATACGTTCGAAGCCTTGCAATAATTTTAAGGTGTCATCATCAATACCCGCACGTGGTGGATCGACAAAGACAGTATCAAAATCATAACTTTGAATATCAATATTAGCTTCTTGTAAACGGCGGAATTCACGTTCTGCATTATAAGCTTGGGTAAATTCTTCCGCAGATAAGCGTGCAACTTGAATATTTTCAATGTTATTTTTTTCAATATTCCACTGTGCTGCATAAACTGATGATTTAGCCAATTCAGTTGCGAGTACGCGGTTGAATTTTAAAGACATAGGTAGGGTGAAATTACCATTGCCACAGTATAATTCAAGTAGATCTTTGCTTGAACCTTCAGCAGCTGTGCATGCCCATTGCAACATTTTTTGGCACACTTGCGCATTCGGTTGTGTGAAACTGCTTTCAATTTGTTGATATTGGAAAGTACGGTCAAAAACTTGAAGTTCTTCAACTACATATTCTTCAGTTAAAACACGTTTAACACCACGGCTACGACCAATGATTTTAATATTAAGTTGTTCTGCCAACTGCTTGGCTAAAGTATCCCATTCATCAGTGAGTGGCGCACGATAAACCAAAGACACCAACATTTCACCTTTGAGTGTCGCAAGGAAATGTACTTCAAATAATTTTTTAGATAAGAGTGGGTTGGCTTTCAGTGCAGCCAATAAAATTGGCATTAAGGTGTTAATGCTTTGATCTGCAATGGGGAATTCATCAATACGCACCACAGTTTTTTGCTGATTATCTTCACTGCGCTCGAACATGGCATAAAACATGTCATCATCAGTATGCCAAATGCGGAATTCGGCACGCATACGGAAATGTTGTTCAGGAGATTCAAATACCTCTAATGTAGGTGGATTGAACGCACTGAATTGATTACGGATACGGTCGATTTTGGCATCAAGCTGTTGCTGATAAACTGAAGTCATAAAAATTTAGATTCATACTGAGACAAAGCAGTAGCGATGGTATCAAAAAATGCAGTCAATTTCTTTAATTTGACTGCAAATATTTGCGATCAAGGATTTAATATAAATGTATACGACTTGGACAAATTTAGCGTTTGGTCAAATGCTCAACTAAATAGTCAATAAACACCCGCACAGCAGGGAGTTGTCCACGGCGTGATGGATAAACTGCATGGAGAATACCATGTGAGGCTTTCCATTCAGGAAGAACACGAACGAGTTTACCAGTACGAATAAAGTCTTCGGCAACTGTATCGGGTAAAAGTGCAATACCACAATTTTGGCTTGCAAGTTTGGCTATCATAATTAAATCTGAACCCATCACAATGGGATTGATTTTGACTTTTTTCTGCTGATTATCTTTATCATGCAGAGATAATTGTTGGTCTAAATGTTCTTCCACCATACTGAGAATCCGATGTTCAGCTAATTCTTCAGGTTGTTTAAGCATACCGTATTCATTTAAATAGGCTTGGCTTGCAAATAGATGTTGCTCAATATTTTCAAACTTGCGAATGACTAAATTAGGATCATCATCTAAATTTGCACGCACACGTAAAGCAACATCAAAGCCTTCATTGATTACTTCAACACGGCGGTTACTGACAAGAAATTGTATTTTGATTTCAGGATACATTTTCATAAAGTCAGGTAGTAATTTTGACATTTCATTTTGTGCAATGCTGACTGGAATGCTGACTTTAATGACTCCACGGGGTTCTTCACTCAAATGATCGACTAAGTCATGCGCTGAACGTGCAGCATTAACCATCACTTGGGCATGACGGAAAATATTCATTCCAATATCGGTCACTGCAAAATGGCGTGAACTTCGTTGAATCAGTCTGACACCTAAATTTTCTTCGAGATTATAGACGCGCCTGCTGAGTTTTGATTTAGGGATATCTGTTGCGCGTTCGGCTGCACTAAATCCGCCATGTTCAACAACAAGGGAAAAACAATAAAAATCATCTAAATCCGAGAGCATAAAAGCATTCCATTTGTGCAACAATCTAATTATTTAAATGTATTTCGTTGCAAAAAGTCAATCTAAGCTATCGTGACTATGTGTAAAAAATGTAAATGCTCCATGCATTATTGGTGTTATAAATTGAGTGAAAATGGTCGAATAATCACAGATCAAAATGATCACTTCAATAAGTGCGTTCACTAATCGTTAAAAACACAGTATCCTTAGCTTTGAAATCAGGAGTTTTCATGTATCAGGTACTTGCACGTAAATATCGTCCACGTAATTTTAATGAACTTGTCGGGCAAAATCATGTTTCCCGTGCTTTGACGAGTGCGTTAGACCGAGGTCGTTTACACCATGCGTATTTGTTTACAGGAACACGTGGAGTCGGAAAAACCACGATTGCCCGTATTTTGGCAAAATGTCTGAATTGCGAAACAGGTGTGACATCAACGCCGTGTGAAGTTTGTGCAACATGTAAAGCTGTGAACGAAGGGCGTTTTATTGATCTGATCGAGATTGATGCAGCATCACGTACTAAAGTAGAAGATACTCGTGAATTACTCGATAATGTACCTTACGCACCGACACAAGGGCGTTTCAAGGTTTATTTGATTGATGAAGTGCATATGTTGTCGACACATTCATTTAATGCCTTATTGAAAACGCTAGAAGAACCACCTGAGCACGTTAAATTTTTATTCGCCACAACTGATCCGCAAAAATTACCGATTACTGTAATTTCACGTTGTTTGCAATTTACCTTGCGTCCTTTGGCTGTCGATGAAATTACTCATCATTTAAGCGATATTTTGGGTAAAGAAGAGATTGCAGCTGAGTCTGATGCCATTTGGCAAATTGCTGAATCTGCACAAGGTTCATTGCGTGATGCCTTATCACTGACCGATCAAGCGATTGCCTATGGTCAAGGCGAAGTACATCATCAAGATGTCAAAGAAATGTTAGGGTTGATTGATCGTACGATTATTTATGATTTGATTTTGGCGATTCATCAAAATCAGCGTGAACGCATGAGCCAATTGTTGCGTCAGTTCCGTCAGCAAGCCTTAGATGTTTCTTTGGTGCTTGATCAATTGATTTCGACCTTGCATGAATTGGCACTCATGCAATATCTACCTGATTTAAGCTTAAAATATAGCGCTGAAATCAATCAAAAAATTACTCAATTGGCGCAAGTTGTTTCCGCACAAGATTTGCAGTTGTATTATCAAATTGCATGTAAAGGTCGTGCTGACTTACAAATTTCCGTGACGCAAGAGCAAGGTTTTGAAATGACGGTGTTGCGTTTACTTGCATTTAGACCGTTACAAGCCAATGAAATAACAGTAAGCACCAATCAATCTGTGCAAACACAGGTGATTGAGCAAAATCATTCACAAGCGACTTCACAACCACAACATACACAGCAGATCGAAGCGCCTGTAGAGCAACAGACTCAACCATCAACAATAGAAGAATTGGAAGGAAATCCGAGTTTACATCGTGTGGATGAAGCTTTTAGTCAACCTTTAGATGAAGTTGTGTCTTCACCGAAAAATGCCAATACCGTATTGACTGAAACTATGGAGTTAGTTGAAGCACAGACACAAATAGTTGAAAAGGTCGATATACAGACAGCTATAGAAACATCTACTGCTGATTTAGAACCTGTCGCTCAGCAAAATGAGCTTTCAACAGAATCAATAGAGATACAAGAAATACCTGATTTAACACTTTTTGGTGGCAATACAATTTCAACAAGTACACCTCAAAATGTACAGTCGACTGTAGAGACAGAAGATATTTTCTTCCTTGCACCTGAGACTGAGCAGGCAGCACAAGATATAAATATTGAACCAGAATCTAATGACAGAAGAATACCTAATTCTAGTTCACAAAATAGTACCGTTGCACCATCAATAGCTGTTCAATTGACAGGTTCAACGCAAACGCCACAACAAATTTTACAACTGACACCGCAAAATCTAGAAGGCCAGTGGGATGTTAAAAAGTGGGAATATTGGTTCCGCAATAGTCAATTATCACCTGCGGTACAAGAGCTTGCGCAACATGGTGTGATGACAGGACAGATTAATGGTCAGTCTACATTTTCTATTCCGCAGCAGTACGAGAACTTATTGGTACAGTTTCAGCACACCCTTGAAAATGCATTGAATGAACAGTGGTCACATACACGTTTGAGTTTTACTTATCGTGAAAGCCAAGAAACCACACCTTTTGAGCTACAAAACGAGCGTAAAATCAGAGCCTTTGATCGTGCGGCAGAAATGTTGCACGATGAATCGGTGGTTAAAAATTTAATGAATGCTTTCAATGGTGAAATTCAGAACATTCAACTGAAACCTTAAAAGGAAAACGTCCTTGCATTAGGCTTGGACGAGAAATTTTTCTAGAGCACTGCGCATTTCAGGCGAAATCGGGGTGCTTTTTTTCGTTTCACGTTCGACAAAAACATGCACAAAACTGCCTTGAGCCGCAGCCTGATCTTGTCCCTGTTTAAAAATGGCAAGATCGTAAGTAACTGAACTATTGCCCAATTTACTAATACCGACTGCAACCTCAATAATTTCTGGATAAGTCAGTTCTTGCATAAAATTACAGGAAGAATTGACCACTAAACCAATATTAGGTGAATGGTGAATGTCAAAACCTGCATGCTGAATCAGCAATGAATTGGCTGCGGTGTCAAAGTAACTATAATAGGTTACATTATTGACGTGCCCATAAATATCATTGTCTGCCCAACGGGTCTGGATGGGTAAAAAGAAAGCATAATCTTGGCGTTTTTTGATGGTTGGTTTCATATAAGTTCTATTCTTGATTCAGTCAATATCGGATCTCTTGCATCAGTTATTCATCGAACAAATTCAAAGTTTAGATATGAGTTCCCTGTTCCTTTAGGAGAGGGGGCGGGAGAGATATTTATTTATATTCCCCTCATTCTAGTTCTCTCTCTTTCAGGAGAAAGGAATTTTTAACTTAAAATTTAAATAATGAAAAAATGTTCAGTTTTTGACTTTTGCAAAAATGCTATTAGAAGAGAAGCATTTAATACTCCATTTCAGCCATTAGTAAATGGCTTGATATATTTTCAATGCATGCTCATAAGTCATTTCTCTTGGATTATTTTGTAATAATCGTGTTTGCAACATAGCATCGTGTGCGAGAGTTTCGAGCATATGTTCAGGAACGCCTAAATCTCGTAGTTTTAATGTGAGTCCACTGCCATCCAAATGCCTTTGAATGTGATCAATAAATAAATCACATAAACCATCAATACTGCCTTTGCTATATGGGTCAAGCCATTGCATCAGTTCCGCATATAAATGTTTGGCATTGGGTGCATTAAACTTTAGGACTTCAAGTAAAACCAATGCATTGGTATGCCCATGTGAAAGATGGAAATGTCCACCCAATGGATAGGCGAGTGCATGTACAGCTCCAACGGGTGCATTGGCAAAAGCCTGCCCAGCAAGCATTGAACCGAGAAGCATATTTTGTCGTGCTTCAAGGTCTTGTCCATTGACTAAAACGGGTGTGAGATTTTTGTTGAGTAGTTTTAAGGCTTGTTTTGCCAGCATATCGGCATAAAAATTCTTTTTGATTTTAGAAGTGTAAGCCTCAATAGCATGCACCATCGCATCTATACCTGTGGCAGCGGTAATATGTGCAGGTAAGCCTGTGGTAAATGTGGCATCTAAAATGGCAGTATCGGCATAAAAAATTGGAGAAACAATGCCTGTTTTTGTGGTTTCACCTGTGGTGACAATCGAAATATGTGTAACTTCTGAACCTGTACCTGCTGTGGTAGGAATTAAGATCAATGGTAAACGAGGTGCTTTTGCATTATTTACGCCATAGATATCTTGAATAGATTGGTTTTGACGAGGATCTGCTAACAATGCAATAACTTTGGCAACATCCAGTGAGCTTCCGCCCCCAAAACCAATAATGGCATCGACCTGATGTTGTTTAGCAAAAGAGACGGCTTCAAGCATGATGTATTCAGGTGGGTCGGCTTGGACATCGGCATAAATTGCATATTCAACTAAAACATCTTTGAAAATATCTAAAATAGGGACATGCAGTTGATGCTGCAACATACCGGGATCAGTCACAAGTAGGATTTTTTTGTACTGTGCATCTTTGATTAGTGTTGCTAGTTGTTGGATAGAGCCAATTCCAGAAATAATATTTGCCGTGGTCTGAAACTGAAATTGGTTCATACGTATTTTCCTTAATCTGTCATCATAAATTAAACATTATTGTCTTACGATTCTATAGGATTCACCCTATAAATAACTTAACATAGGCATCTATAAAATAAATGTATTTTTGAGGTTGTTATGTCGTTCAGAACGCCCTATAAGGTGTTATGTGTATGTCTTGGAAATATCTGTCGTTCACCCACTGCAGAAGTGGTGCTCAGACATTACTGTGACAGTGGACAACTGAATGTGATTATCGACTCAGCTGGAACAAGTAATTACCATCCAGGCAAAGCGCCTGATTTGCGTAGTCAACAACATGCGCTAAAGCGTGGTTATGATTTATCTAACTTGCGTGCAAGACAATTATTAATATCTGATTTTCTTGATTTTGATTTAATTTTAGCGATGGATTCAGAAAATTATAATAATATTCAACGCTTAAAAAAAACTGCAATGACTGAATATGGAGTGGTAAAAATTCGTGCAGAAGTCGCACTAATGAGTGAACATGACACGATTTACCCAAAACAAGCTGTGCCAGACCCATATTATGGAGATGCAAGTGATTTTGAGCTTGTACTTGATCAGTGTGAGTCGAGCAGTCAAGCATGGGTAGAAGTCTTTCAAAAGGCGAAATCCGAAGTTAAAGGAGTAGTTTGATGAATATTCAATCTCAAATTCAGCTCAAACCTTTTAATACTTTAAGCCTTAATTCAATCGCTTCACATTATGTTGAAATTAATGAAATGGCTGATCTTGAGCTGGCGCTTGCTTATGCAAAAGAACAGCAGTTGAATATTCTGATTCTATCAGGTGGAAGCAATATGTTATTGCCTGAAAAGATTCATGCATTGGTG
Source organism: Acinetobacter sp. TY2 (assembly GCF_046269225.1). Classification (NCBI taxonomy): domain Bacteria; kingdom Pseudomonadati; phylum Pseudomonadota; class Gammaproteobacteria; order Moraxellales; family Moraxellaceae; genus Acinetobacter; species Acinetobacter sp. TY2. The sequence goes on along the minus strand of NZ_JBJZOR010000011.1, from coordinate 17,499 downwards.
ATGCATATGAATATTCAGGGTATTGATGTATTGGCAGATGATCAAGATACTCAAACGCTTCGTGTTGGTGCAGGGCAAAATTGGCATGATTTTGTACTATGGACAACGACTCAAAAAATCTATGGCTTACAAAATTTAGCCTTAATTCCAGGTTTAGTTGGGGCTGCACCTGTACAAAATATTGGTGCTTATGGCGTAGAGGTTGGTGATTTTATTCAATCGGTTGAAGTGTATGATCGTGTTTTAAATCAAACAGCGAGTATTTTGGCACAAGACTGTAATTTTGCTTATCGTCATAGTATTTTTAAAGATGATCCGAATCGCTATATTATTACTCATGTTGTTTTTAAACTACTCAAGCAGCCAAATTTGAAAATAGATTATGGCGATTTAAAAACAGCAATGCAAAATGATTTAACACCTGAAAATTTGCAACAGCAAGTAATTTATATTCGTCAAAGTAAACTGCCTGATCCGAAAGATTATCCAAATGCAGGAAGTTTCTTTAAAAATCCAGTCATTACACAGCAAGAGTTTGCACCTTTGTTGGATAAGTTTCCCAATATTCCGCACTACCCACAAAAAAATAATCAGGTCAAAGTTGCTGCAGGTTGGTTGATTGATCAAACGGGATGGAAGGGCAAACAGCTTGGTCAGGTGGGTATGTTTGCTCAACAAGCCTTAGTTTTAGTGAATTATGCAAATGCTTCATTGACCGATGTCCAAGAAACGTATTGGGCAGTGCAGCATGACGTGTTGCAGAAATTTACTGTACGACTTGAACCTGAACCCGTAATGTTTAATGATCAGGGCTTAATTCAGCCACATGTGGGTTAATTGAAAACTATGCAGAAACAGCATTGGATGATTCGACTTGTACGTTTTCTCTCGATATTTTTCGTGTTATTCGGCTGTTTCATTGTTTTCCTTTACACGCCATTTTATTCAAATATGATGGTCAAATTGCTCAATGCAATTGTTCCTGTGGAAGTTAATCAGGTTGCAGCAAAAAGTCAACAACAAGCAAGCCTTTCAACCGATGAAACTTTAGAGCCAGGTTCTAGACTTTGGGTTGCACGTCAGGTCTATTTAAAATTGGTTGAAACAGCATTAAAAAGTAAAGATCCACAAGATTTAAGTGTGCTGCAGGCACGATATCAGCAATTGCAAAATGAAATTCGTCAGGACAGTGAAAAAAAACAAGCTGAAGAAAAAGATAAAAAAGAGCAAATATCCATTCCGCTCATTATACCGCTTCTAGAGCAAGCGTCATCAGAGGCGAGCGCTGTTCAATTGGAACAGCAAAAAGACCCAATTGCTGAGTTGCTTACACTGAATAATGCCGATAATAAAGCTCTGATGGAGGAATATGAGCAATATTTAACATCACATGACGTTAAAATTGAAACTGAAGCTGAACAAGAAGCAGTGAATCAGCAAGTCAATCAAGATATTGCTTATTTAAATACTCAAAATAATGAGACGCAAAAAGGTTCGGAAGACAATAATGTAGCAAATCGACCTTATGCCATTGTGATTTTAGGTGGAGGTTTAACCCTTGCCGATAATCAGAAAGATATCGTGATTAATAAATATACCCGCTTAAGATTGGAAACCACATTAGCCTTGGAAAAACAATTTAGTTTACCTATTGTACTGAGTGGTGTAGAAGCACCCTATATGCAACGTTGGCTTGAACAACGTGGTATAAAAGCAAAATTACTTGAAAATCGTAGTATGAATACCTGTGAAAATACCCGTTTTAGCTCATTATTATTACAAAAAAAAGGGGGTGCACCGACTGTGTTATTAATTACAGATCGTTATCATATGCCAAGAACACGACGCTTATTTGCCTTAAATGGAATTGCCACTATTCCTGTGGAAGCACCGATGCCAACGACATTAACCCAATGGCAACCGGCTAAACAAAACTATGATCATAGTCGCCGTGCTAATTATGAATTGTTGGCGACCATTCGAGATATGTTATTTGGTTCAAGTGGCTGTAGGGAGGTTCCATAAATGTCAGATATGCCATTTTTAAATCCAACTGTGCTTAAACAGCTTGATTTACCCGTACCAAGTCGTGACGAAACACCTCATTTACTTGAAGCATTAAATTTAAACCGTTCTTATCATCCATCACGTGAATTACAGGCATATAGCCGCTTATATGGTTTTGATCAGTTAGAATGCGATTATTGGCAAGGCTATATTCAAATGCCGCTATTTAAATTGCATGTTCAGGTTTTTAAGCCACAGATTGAGAATGTTAAAGGTACAGTATGTTTATTGCATGGTTATTTAGAGCATAGCGGTATTTATCAACCGATTATTCGTGAGTTGTTAGAACAAGGTTTTAGTGTTCTAACCTATGATTTGCCAGGGCATGGATTAAGTGATGGTTCACCTGCCAATATTAAAAATTTTGATCATTATCAAGATGTTTTACATGCAGTATATCAGTATGTAAAAAGTGCAGATCAATTACCTAAACCTTGGTTGGGCATTGGGCAAAGTACTGGTGGTGCAATTTGGATGCACCATTTACTTGAGTATGCTCAGCGCCGTGAAAACCCGATTGTGCAACGTGTTTTATTGTTATCACCTTTGATTCGTCCTGCGAAGTCAGCATGGTGGCATAACTCGATTGGCTTAGGTATTATCCGCCGTATTAAACGTGAAGTACCTCGTCATTTCCGCCGTAATAATCATAATCCTGAGTTTTTGCGTTTTGTGCGCTTAAAAGATCCTCTACAACCACGAATGATGGGTATGGATTGGATTTTAGCAATGTCAAAATGGATGCAAGAAATGGAAGCTCGACCCGCATGTCGAATTCCAGTTTGGCTTGCACAAGGTGCACAAGATCAAACCGTAGATTGGCGCTATAATATTGAATTTATTCGTCGTAAATTCCGTTTACAAACACTTCTAATGCTTGAAGAGGGTTCTCATCAACTCATTAATGAGAGGGCAAGTATTCGGGCTGCATTAACAGGGTTGATTCCTGCTTTTTTACACGCGCATTCAACAGCTGAAATTTATTAATTTATGTTTACTAAATTATTTGTATAAACCTGACTATTATTCGCATTAAATGAGTTTAAGAGTAATGACATAACTTTATGACTTTAACTTTTGGTTTCTAGATGTGTGTGTATTATGCTCAATAACATGATGTTGAAAGTGTGGATCGATATAAAAGAAGTAAATACTCATTGCTGAAATGGTCCAAAATACACCACTCCAAACTAATGAAAGACCTTGTTGTGCAAAAGTTTCATTGTTTAGATAAATACGTGCAATATACATCAGCGCCCATAAGAGACTCATATAGCATGTCGTTGCAATATAGGGATGTGCTGGTGCGAGGCGTAACATCGAAAATGGTACAATAATGAAGCTTAGGCATTGAAAGACCACAGCGGTGATGCTTAACCAAGAATTGGTAGAATAAGAAATATTCACCAAACTAAAAAAAGTATTGATAATGAGCAGTAAAATCAATGGAAAGATTAAAAAATTTCTCCAACTTTTCATATTCACACCCTTATTTAAGCTTGGCTTAATTATAATCAATATAGTTTTGAACTTAGGGTTAAATTATGTATATAAATCGGAATGGGTGGGTTTGGGTTAAAAATGACGATAAATGATGAATATGTGACAATTTTTGTAAGGTTTGAGAGCGGTAAGACCAAGAAAAGTCACTTAGAATATGTAAAGAAAGAATAATAGAAATACTTTTATGTATTTAAGTTTTATAAAAATTGTTAAATATGTTTAAAGTAAAAAATATCATATAGTTGCTATAAATTTTTTATTTGAAGATGAATAGGTATATGTAGTCAGCATAGTTTTAATTAAAAGTGCAAAATGAAGTATAGTAGTCGAAAAAAATAGCCTGACAGGCAGGCTATTTGTGTTTTAATCCATTGAAGTTAAAATATTTATTTTAAAAAGCGTTGGTAGCCCAAGTTGTTGGTAATTTCCTCATAAGGATAAGTAATACTTTCCAATGTTTCAATTAAACCATCAGGATTTTGCTGCGCATCTTCGGCTTCCAAACCCACTAAAACACGACCTTCAGCTGCACCATGATTACGATAATGGAACAAAGTAATATTATGTGTAGGACCAAGACGTTCTAAAAACGTCAGTAATGCACCCGGACGTTCAGGGAACTCTACACGGAATAAACGTTCATTTTCAATATCTGCATGTCCGCCAACTAAGTAGCGAATATGGAGTTTTGCCACTTCATCATCAGACAAATCATCAATATCATAATTGGTGTTGAGTAAGTCGTAGATATCTTGACGTTCTTTGTCACCAGCTTTTAAGCTAATGCCCACAAAAACTTGTGCAGCACTTGAGCTACTTGCACGGTAGTTGAACTCTGTAATGTTACGACCTTGCAAAGCACGACAGAAGTTAAGGAATGAGCCTTTTTCTTCAGGAATGGTCACAGCAAAAATGGCTTCTTTACGCTCTCCCAACTCTGTACGTTCGGCAATATAACGCAAACGATCAAAGTTCATGTTTGCACCACAGACAATGGAGACCATATTTTTATTTTCTACGCCATGTTCGGCAACGTATTTTTTAATCCCTGCCAAAGCCATTGCACCAGATGGTTCGACAATACTACGGCATTCATCATATGTATCTTTAATGGCAGCACAGATTTCATCGGTATTCACAAGGATGACATCACGCTCAACGATCGGACCTGAATTATCCGATTTTTGCAGTTGAATCACTTCAAATGGTTTCTCACCAATTTGAGCAACGGCAGTACCATCGGCAAATAAGCCCACTGAAGGTAAAATCACACGCTTATTGGCTTCAAATGCAGCTTTTAAACACGCTGATTCATCATATTCCACAGGAATAACTTTGACATGCGGTGCAACATCACCCAAATAAGCGGCAACACCTGCGATTAAACCGCCACCGCCGACTGCAACGAATACATATTCGACATCACGCCATTGGCGTAAAATTTCATTGGCAATGGTGCCTTGTCCAGCCATGACCAATTCATCATCATAAGGTGGGATGAAGGTCATACCTTCATCAGCAGCACGTTGAATGGCATATTTATTCGCAACATCAAAAGAATCGCCATGTAATACAACCTGACCACCTAAACGTTTCACCGCTTGTACTTTAATATCAGGCGTGGTTTTTGGCATGACAATAATTGCAGTAATACCTAGCTTTTGACCCGATAGTGCTACACCTTGTGCATGATTGCCTGCAGAAGCGGTAATTACGCCACGTTCAAGCTGAGATTTTGTTAATTGACTTATACGATTATATGCCCCACGTAACTTGAAAGAGAAGACCGGCTGTAAGTCTTCACGTTTGAAGCGGATATTATTATTGAGCTTCTCACTAATTCGTGGCGCTGCTTCGAGTGGAGTTTCGATTGCAACGTCGTAGACCGTTGCCTGTAATATTTGTCGAACCAAACGAGACAGCATGTTAATTTTCCATCTAACAGTTTAAAATGAGCGCTCATTGTAACAAACCCCTGTACATTTGCGTTTTAAAATTATGCAAAATGTGCAAAGAATCTGAAAATTTATAGAGAGATGTCATGAGCCTTTATGCTACCCAGGACGAGAAAAAACAAGCTGCAGCCCAAGCCGCTTTAAAACACTTACCAAAAGGGGGGATTTTAGGCGTAGGTACAGGCAGTACTGTGAATTTCCTCATTGAACTTTTGCCTGAATTACAACTTGAAGCAGCCGTTGCGAGTTCTGAAGCAACAGCACAACGCTTGAAAAAACTGGGTATTGAAGTAGTCGATATGAACTATGTTGGCGGTTTAGATGCTTATGTGGATGGTGCAGATGAAATTGATCGTCATATGCATATGATCAAGGGTGGTGGTGCTGCATTGACGCGTGAAAAAATTGTAGCTTCTATTGCGAAAAAATTTGTATGTATCGTAGATGATTCAAAATGGGTCGATCAGTTGGGTCGTGATTTCCCGCTCCCAGTTGAAGTTATTCCAATGGCACGTTCTGCTGTTGCACGTAAAATCGTTTCTCTAGGTGGTGATCCTGTTTACCGTGAAGGTGTTGTGACAGATAATGGTAATGTGATTTTAGATGTCTTTAATTTAAATATTTTAAATGCATTAGAGTTAGAAAAAACACTGAATAACATTCCAGGTGTTGTATGTAATGGTATTTTTGCAATCAATAAAGCAGATATTGCCGTTGTTGCGACCGATAATGGTATTGAAGAGCGCACAGCGGTTTAATTTATTGATTCAATAATATTTTTGAAAATTTAAATGAATATTTATCTTCATTTAAATTCGTATTGAAAGTTCCTTCTCCCTTGAGAGAAAGCTAGGATGAGGGGGTAAAAGAAAACCTTTCTCTAGCCCTCTCCTAAAAGGAGGGGGAACTCTAAATCTGATTATAAATCTATAGAATAAAATGACGCCAAACTTACCCGAAATTCAAATTAGCCATCATGCACGAGCGACTCGTTTACGCTTACGTGTTGAACCCACTCAAATTCGTTTAACTGTACCGAAATTTTGTACAAAACGACAGATTAATGATTTTTTACAACAGTCTGAACAGTGGATGATTGAAACATGGCAGAAACAACAAGAAAAATCAGGGCAAGTTGATAAGGTATTACCAATAGAATTAAAGCTTTTTAATTTAGAGCAACCTTTAAAAGTCACTTATCAAACACAAAAAAAATCTTATATTCTTAATGAGAAAGATCATCAATTATTAATCAGTGATCGTGAGCCTGCGCTTTATTTAAAAGCCTTTGTGATTGCATATGCCAAGCATTATTTACCCATCTATTTACAGCAAGTTAGTTCGGAAATTGGTTTAAATTTTGCTGAATGTGCTATTCGACAGCCTAAGACTCGTTGGGGCAGTTGTACATCTAAACATGATATTATGCTCAATAGTGCGTTGGTTTTGTGTGATGTCGCAATGGCACGTTATGTCTGTGTGCATGAGTTAGCACATACACAGCATTTTGATCATAGTTCTGTGTTTTGGGCAGAAGTTGAAAAGCATGATGCAAATTATAAACATCATCGGAAAATTTTAAAAAGTAGTGTAATGCCATGGTGGTGGGCATAAGAGAGTATGTGAATTTTTAATTTAAGTTAAAATCTGTATAACCATAAGATATAACGGTCATATCTAAATAAAATATCGAGTTTTAAATTTCTTATTGATAGGGTTGGATTTATAAGTGAAATGGAATGCGTTAGTCCCTGAATTAATCGTAACTGATCTAGAGAAAAGTTATTATTTTTGGGTGAATATTCTTGGATTTTCGGTAAAGTATCAACGGACTGAAGAAAAATTCATGTATTTAGAGCTCAATGGTGCGCAGTTCATGTTAGAAGAGCTTCAGGACGACCAATGGGTAACAGGAGAATTGAATTATCCATTGGGAAGAGGGATAAATTTTCAATTAGAAGTTAAACAACTTGATGATATTTTAAATCGCTTACACAAAGCTCAGTGGTCAATATTTTCAGGATTGGAGGAGCGTTGGTATCGTGCGGAAAATGTAGAGCATGGGCAAAAACAATTTTTAGTTCAAGATCCTGACGGTTATTTATTGAGAATTATTGCAGTCATTGGAGATAGAGCAATATCTTAAATTTTAAAATTAAATCTTTATATGTACGAGTTTTAATTACTCTAAGTTTTGATAGTTTATTGTAAAATATTGATAAATCTTTATGACGTTCAAATAAGAGATGGAATTTATTAATTTAGGCATGATTTAACCATTCCTGAATTAATTTCACTACTTCGTTAGGCTGTTTAATCCAAACAGCATGCTGATTACCTTTGAGTTCTCGGGTTAAATCTAAAGTTTCAATTTGAGGATGTTTAAAATAACAACTTAAACCGAGCATTGAACGCATTGGGGCAAAATCATCACCCAGTAAAGAGATAAATAAAGCATCATTTTTAACAATATTTTCAAGTCCAATGATGTGCCTGTAATGACCTGTAAAAACCACTTTTGACCAATCTCGCATGAGTGACTTTGTTTCACGGTTTCCAAAAGAAATTTTATAACCTGCAAAATAACCATCTTTTAGAATCATGGTATTAATCACAGTCACCGCTTTTAAAATATTAAACTTGCCTTTTAAGTCCCAATTTTTGAAACCAATATTCCCAGTTGCTATACCAATCACTTTATTATCATGATTCTGTGTGTATAAAGTTGCTAAATGTCCACCTAAACTATGACCGAATAGGATTGGTTTTTGGCGTGTTGTTTCTAAAGCAAGTTTTTCAAGTTGAGGGATGAAATTATTTAATAAATCGGCATAACCAAAATCAATATCGGCAGATACAAGAGGTAAATTTCTTCCACAGTTGGGATAATCTGCAACCACGACATTTAAATTATTTTGAGAAAGTGTGGAAATTAACTTTTCATATTTACTCATTGCAATACCTAGTGCAGGAAGTAAAATAATCGTATGTTTATTCTCTGAATGTGAGTGAATATCTACCAGAATTGGATATTGATTAAAATGAATTGTTTTGTGGGTAAGTGCCATATTTTTCATTATTTACTCCTGAAAAATGTTCATTTCAATCATTATCGGTAGTCCTAATTTATTCATTAGGGCTGTCCGAGATTGAGGATTTCTTTTGGCTTCGGTCTTTAATCGTTGTTTGAATTGAGTATTAAATTGATAACGTGGATATAAACCTAAAACGTCCTCTCTAAACGTGCTTGAAAATAAAGCCAAGTCTGTTCCAATCACGTCACACGAAGTTGCTTTTTGTAGTAATAAAACTTCTTTCGATATACTTTGATTATTCTCATCCAAATAGCCATTCATATGTAGGCAAATAGCATTGGAAATATTCTCCGTTTTTTCTCGAGGATAATGGTGCTTTACACATAAAATTTCAGATCGTAGCGAACTTTCAAAAGTAAAGCATTGGCAAGTGTAGTGTGTAAGGTGGTCAACCAAACCTAAGTCGTGCATTAAACTGGAAATCAGTAAACTTTCTTCATCAAATTGCCATTGTTTATTTTGAGCGATAGCAACACCCCAAATATAACTACGCCATGAATGATTGATTATGGCTTGATTACCAGTATTTTCTAATTCGGCAATAGCTTCTTTAACAATGGGTGTATCAGGAATTTGAATATCAGCGAGTTGAAACGTATTTTTAGTGGATGGCTTTTCAATAAATGTTTTAGTGTAATTTAACGTCGCAGGCACTAAAACCTGTTTAATTAGTTGGATTTTTTCTTTAAAACTTAATGTTCCATGACTTATATTCATCCATTCCCGAGATCCAATCATCTATTTATTATCCTGACTAATAAAATTAGAGTAATTACTCTAATTTATAGTGTGTAGATATTTTGTCAATAAGAAGTTTAGTCTTGGAATTCTATAAAATGGCAATCATATAAGTTAAAAATGAACAAAAAAGATTGAATTCATCAAAACTGTTTAGAAAAATACAACTTCCTGTCATACTACATAGTTGAAAAATGGATACTTTGCATTAGAGGTTAAAATCGTGATTTCAGTTGGTATTGTTGGCGGAACGGGTTATACAGGCGTTGAATTGTTGCGTCTATTACTACGACATCCAAATGTACAGGTAACTGTACTGACATCACGTACTGAAGACGGTCGCCGTGTTGATGATATGTTCCCTAACTTGCGTGGACATACAGACCTCAAATATTCAGATCTAAATATCGATGAACTAAAAAAATGTGATGTTGTATTCTTTGCAACCCCACATGGTGTGGCGATGAAACATGCAGAAAAGCTTTTGGCTGCAAATACTAAAGTGATCGATTTAGCTGCAGATTTCCGTTTACAAGATTTAGAACAGTTTGAAAAATGGTATGGCATGCAACATGCTTGCCCAAATATTTTAAAAGATTCAGCTTATGGTTTGTCTGAGCTGAATCGTGAAAAAATTAAAAATGCTAAAGTGATTGGTAATCCAGGTTGCTATCCAACCACTGTGCAATTGGGTCTTGCGCCATTATTTAAACACGTTGAAACATTGGTTAAACCAGAAAGCATTATTATTGATGCAAAATCAGGTGTTTCAGGTGCAGGGCGTAAAGCAAGTTTGGGTATGATCTATTCTGAAAATGCAGATAATTTTAAAGCCTATGGTGTGGCAGGACATCGCCATCATCCTGAAATTGTGGAAGCTTTAGAAAATATTTCAGGTTTAAAAAATGTATTTGATCATATTTTATTTGTGCCGCATTTAGTGCCGATGATACGTGGTATGTTAAGTACAATTTATATCGATTTGACTGATGCAGGCGAAGCAGCAGATTTACAAAGTTTGTATGAGCAATTCTATGCCAATGAAACTTTTGTAGATGTGATGCCAGCAGGTAGTTCACCTGAAACACGTTCGGTACGTGGTGCGAATCAGTTACGTATTGCATTGCATAAACCGCAACCTAAACGCTTAGTGATATTGTCAGTACAAGATAACCTTGTGAAAGGTGCGGCAGGTCAAGCTGTGCAAAATATGAATTTAATGTTTGGTTTTGCGGAAGATGCTGGTTTGCAAGGCATCGGATTATTACCATAAAAAACGCTTTAAAACTTCACACACATTTAACTTTAGCGTTAAATGTGTGTTTTGACGCTATCAATATTCAGAGATGACGATGCAGAACACAGAAACCAAAACAACGTCGCAACCTAAAAAATCATTTATGAAAGGTAATATGCCGATCATGATCGGCGGCGTTGTATTATGTGCAGGCAGTATCCTACTTGGCTACACAGTTGGACATCGCCAAGGTTTATCGGTTGTTGGTTTTGATGCAGACGCAGAACAGTTGGTTGAAGTGGTCAAGCAACAGAAAATTACACTCGATACATTAAACAAGAATCTCAATTTGGCTGTGCAAGAACGTGATGTTGCTGTAGACAGTTCAAATGATCTTGTAAAAGCTTTAGAGCTCAGTAAATCTGAAAAAACGCAGGTCGATGGTATGAGCGGGATTTACCGTGAAGTACTACGTCAGCGTGGTGGTGTAAGTTTGACTGTACAAAATTTGGCAGTTAAAGCATTACCTGAAAATGCTTTTGAATATCAACTTGATTTGATGCAAGTCAGCCCATCACGTCGCCGTACATCAGGAAACGCTGAAATACGCCTAATTAATGGGACTGAAGTTCTTGTTGTTCCAATGGAAGTTAGTAACTTTAATTTTGAAAATTTTGAACGCCTAACAGGGCGTTGGACAATGCCCAAAGGTTTTGCGCCACAATATATTGAAGTTCGTTTAAATGGTGCAACACCTGCAATTAAGCGTTTTAGTTGGCAAAAAGGGAATGCTGTAGATTCATCTGCGGCATTTGCAGCAGAAGTTCCGCAAGCGGAAGCGAATGTTCAATAAGTTTATGAAAATAAAATATATGCATAGTTCTAAATCTCAACCCAACTTACATGATGTCAAAATATCATTCCAACAAACATGTTTGATTGATTGGCATCTTAGCCCTCGTATGGCTGAAAACCCGATAGAACATGAGGGTGATGGTGATTTAGCCGTGCAAACTGCACCACCTGAATTAAAACGTCCACCTTTGTATGCTGTTGTTTTAATGAATGATGATTACACTCCCATGGACTTTGTAATCGAAGTTTTACAACAATACTTCGCATTGAATCTTGACCAAGCGACCGAAGTAATGCTAACAGTACATTATGAAGGAAAAGGTATTGCAGCGATCTACCCGCGAGACATCGCAGAGACGAAGGCAAACCAAGTAAACAACTATGCTCGATCACAAGGACATCCTTTACTCTGTCAGATCGAGCCACAATAATAAGGGGGTCTTATGCTCAGTCGCCAATTAGAAGTTTCTTTACGTTTGGCTGTTAGTATGGCTCGTCAAAAGAGACATGAGTTTTTAACAGTTGAACATTTATTACTTGCTTTACTCGACAATGACGCAGCAGTTAATGCTTTAAAAGCATGTGGCGCAGATATTGTTACTTTACGCAAAGAACTAGAAGAATATGTAGATCAACATACGCCAAAGCTTGGTGAAAATAGCGACCAAGCACCACATCCGACTGAAAGTTTTGACCGTATTTTACAGCGTGCTATTTTTCATGTTCAATCGAGCGGTGGTGATCGTACAGTAGAAGGTGCAGATGTATTGGTTGCAATGTATTCTGAACGTGATTCATTTGCAGTGTATCTACTTAAACGCCATCAAATTAACCGTTTAACATTGACACAATACTTGTCACATGGTGGACGTAAAGAAGAAATTCAGGTTGAAGAAGAATCTGAGGAGCTTGACGGTGAATCAACGTCTTCTGCCAATGCAGGACCACTTGAGCTGTATACCTTAAATTTAAATCTCGAAGCGCAAAAAGGTAAAACCGATCCACTTATTGGTCGTGAAAAAGAAATTGAGCGTGCAGCACAAATTTTGTGCCGTCGCCGTAAAAACAATCCCTTGCTTGTTGGTGATCCTGGTGTGGGCAAAACCTCAATTGCTGAAGGTTTGGCATGGTTAATCGTCAATGGTAAAGCACCGAAACCACTCGCGAATGCTGAAGTATTTAGCTTAGATATTGGCGCTTTAGTTGCAGGGACAAAATATCGTGGTGATTTTGAAAAGCGCTTAAAACAATTGTTGAATGCATTAAAGAAAAAACCTGAAGCAATTTTATTTATTGATGAAATTCACATGATTATTGGTGCGGGCTCAAGTATGGGCAGTACCATGGATGCATCGAATTTGATTAAGCCTGCTTTGGCAAATGGAACTTTGCGCTGTATTGGTTCAACCACATTTCAAGAGTATCGCCAAGTCTTTGAAAAAGATCACGCATTGTCACGTCGCTTCCAAAAAGTGGATGTCAATGAGCCATCTATTTCAGAAACAGTAGATATTTTACGTGGTTTAAAATCACGATTTGAAGAATTTCATCACGTGCAATATGAAGACAGTGCGTTGGTTTCTGCGGTTGAGTTGTCATCTAAGTTTATCAATGATCGTTTCTTGCCAGACAAAGCAATTGATGTGATTGATGAAGCTGGTGCACAGCGTCGTTTAAAAGCAGAGCAAGATAATACGGTCATTACAGTAGAAAATATTGAAGACATTATTTCTAAAATTGCACGTATTCCATCTAAAACAGTGTCGAAAGATGATAAGTCGGTACTTGAATATCTTGAGCGTGATTTAAAACGTGTAGTTTTTGGGCAAGATGAAGCCATTACTGCATTGGCATCTGCAATTAAGCTATCTCGTGCGGGATTGAAAGCACCAGATAAGCCAGTGGGTAGTTTTGTGTTTGCAGGGCCTACAGGTGTTGGTAAAACTGAAGTTACGAAGCAATTGGCGAAAATTTTAGGTGTGGAGCTTGTACGTTTCGATATGTCAGAGTACATGGAGCGTCATGCTGTTTCTCGCTTGATTGGTGCGCCTCCAGGTTATGTTGGTTATGATCAAGGTGGTTTGTTGACTGATGCAATCCATAAAAATCCACACTGTGTTTTGTTACTTGATGAAATTGAGAAAGCGCATCCAGATGTGTTTAATCTATTGCTTCAAGTCATGGATCATGGCGCGTTAACTGATAACAATGGTCGTAAATCGGATTTCCGTAACGTGATTATTGTTCTAACGACCAATATTGGTGCAGAAAGTATATCGCGTACAAGTATTGGCTTTACTGAGCAAGACAACAGTAATGATAATCAAGAAGCAATGAAACGTGCCTTTGCACCAGAGTTCCGTAACCGTTTAGATGGCGTGATTCAATTTAAGTCATTGCCAACGACTGTTATTGATTCTGTAGTTGATAAATTCTTGACTGAACTTCAAGCACAACTTGATGAGAAAAGAGTGGTTCTTGAGGTTGATCAGTCTGCTCGTGATTGGATGGCTGAGCATGGTTATGACCCATTGATGGGAGCACGACCAATGCAACGCTTGATTCAAGAACACTTGAAAAAGCCACTTGCTGAAATGATTTTATTTGGTGAATTGGCTGATCATGGCGGTAATGTTGCGGTTACTGCTAAGAAAGAAGATGGTAAAGTGGTTGGCTTGAATCTTGAAGTATTTGAAGATGAAACGGCTGAACCTGCTTAGAGTTATTTAAAAAGAACAAAAAACCCGTGTTGATCGCGGGTTTTTTGTTGTGAGATTTATATATGAATTTTGGAAGAGTGGCGTAATTGATGGATATACAGATCACCAAAGTAATAACGACATTTTTTTTATTCTTTGTAACAGCCATTGCAGAAATTTTAGGATGTTATTTTCCATATTTGATTTTAAATCAAGGAAAAAGCCAGTGGCTATGGATTCCTACTGTTTTGAGTTTGGCAGTTTTTGTTTGGCTTTTAACTCTGCACCCTACGGCATCGGGGCGTATTTATGCAGCCTATGGTGGAATTTATATTTTTACGGCTTTAATGTGGTTGCGTTTTGTTGATCAAGTGAGTCTGAGTCGTTGGGATTTATTGGGTGGGGCTGTGGTTTTGATTGGAGCTGCAATGATTATTTTGCAACCCCAAGGTTTAATTCGTTAATGTGAAATCAAATTTAGAAAGTACATTGCGTATTTTTAAGATTGATTTGATAGCTTTTTTTCTGTGATGTGAGTGTTATATTGGCAGCATATGGATTTTTACGCTGAAACTCATGATTGAAAATGGAAGAGCAGTTATCGAGTAGACCTTCGGTAAGTAATTGTTTGGTTTTTTCTTGTCCAGTAGATTGTGCAAATTGTGCAAAATCTTCAGATGTAATAAGCCCTTGAATTTCAATGTGATCAGTATGGAGTTGCATTTTTTCAATAATCGTATTTTGATCGACCTGAATAGGGAGAACGCGAGAGTCTTCGTCATTCAGTGCGCTTAAAACATCCTTTAAGTATTGTTTGTTGATAATTTTATATTGAGCATCGATTATATTTTTTTGTTGTAAATATTCATCGACTTCTGATGCAAAAGATGATGTGGTAAGTGAGCTGATTGAAAATATAGAAATGGCTAGAATTGTTTTAAATTTCATAAAAATAATACACATATTAAAATTAAGAGTATGTTTTGATTATAAATAGTATTTTTGACTTTATGGGAATATATTTGTATATAAAAATTTTATTTATTTTATGAAATATTTGGGGGAAATATTATGAAGATACTAATATTTTTGGGTGATGAGAGAATGATAAAAAATATCCATTATATTGATTATCAATAATAATTTTTAAGAGTACTGATCTGTAGGTCGGCTCGGAATTTGATCGATATTATGATTAAACTTAGTAAAATTATAGATTGTATTTTTAGCTTTGGTCATGATATTTAGTTATTAAAAAGGCCTTGATTAACAAAGCCTTTTTAATAACTGATTAAAAAATATTAATATTTTTTGAGATTTTCATTGATTAAAAATTCAACCAATGCTTTTTGAGCATGTAAACGGTTTTCAGCTTCATCCCAAACGACTGAGTTTTTATGATCAAGTAAACTCATTGAAATTTCTTCACCACGATGTGCAGGTAAGCAGTGCATAAATAAACAATCTGCATGTGCTAAATCCATTAATTTTTCATTCACTTGATAATCAGCAAATGCTTTTTCGCGAATTTTTTGCTCTTCTTCTTGCCCCATGCTTGCCCAAACGTCAGTCACGATTAAATCAGCATTTACGGCAGCATCTTCTGCTGAATCAACCAATTCTACACAGTGTGCAAATTCAGATAGAAATTCAGGTTTTGGTTCATAGCCTTTTGGTGATGCAATTTTAAGATTGAAGCCCCACATGTGTGCTGCTTCAATATATGAATTACACATATTGTTGCCATCGCCAATCCAAGCCACTGTTTTGCCTTCAATTGAGCCACGGTGTTCAACAAAAGTTTGTACATCTGCAAGGAGTTGGCAAGGGTGATGATCATCAGTTAATGCATTGATGACAGGGACGCTTGAGTATTCTGCAAAACGTTCAACAATATCATGACCAAAAGTACGAATCATTACGACATCAAGCATGCTTGAAATGACACGAGCAGAATCTTCAATTGGCTCGCCACGCCCTAATTGAGTATCGCGCGAAGATAGAAAAATTGCGCTACCACCAAACTGAGTCATTCCTGCTTCAAATGAAACGCGAGTACGAGTGCTTGATTTTTCAAAAATCATTCCCATGACTTTGCCAACGAAAGGTTGGAACACTTCATTGTTGTGTTGTTTACGTTTTAATTCCTGCGCACGTTCAATAATGCGATTTAACTCAGCGGTAGAAAGATCACGTAAAGTTAGAAAATGTCGTAGAGTCATGGTTACTCCACAATAATTGCTCAGTCAATAAACAAATTGACTCACAATTCATTGTTGGTTGATGAGATAAAAAAGATAGGGAATGGTCTAATATACTATAAGTCAAATGAAATGCAAAAAAACTAGTGCTTTTGATGAGCATCTAGAAAGCGATCGACACAATATTGAATGTAATTGCTTATTTCTTGTTCTGTTTTTTCAATAGGGGTGTTCATGATGATATGCCATTCCAGATCACGAATAATACCAAAGTAAAGTTGTGCAGAATATTCAGGTTGTGTGCAATGAATTAACTTATTTTGATGTGCTCTGGTTAAGGCATTTTCAATAGCTTTTTGAATATGGCGAGGTCCTTGCTCCATAATATAACGAGCAAGTTCAGGACTACGTTGAGCTTGTTCAACAATAAGGCGTAAAAAGGCAGCATTTTCGGGCTGAATAAGATGTTGGTAAAAATTCTTAAGCGTTTGAATGAGATAGTGACGTAATTGATCTTGTTGGCAATCAAACTGGTTGCAAATGTCTTTAAAAAAGATTTCACATCGATAATCACAAATGGCCGTAAATAAACCATCTTTACTGCCAAAATACTTATAAATACTGGCTTTAGAACCTCCAGCATGATGAACAATATCATCAAGTGAGACTGCATCATAACCACGCTCAAGAAATAGCTGATTTGCGCTAAGTAAAAGGGCAATACGACGCTCATGACCTCTCTTTGTCTGTGGAGTGTCACAAGCTGATGCTTCAAACTGATCCGAATGCTTATTCATAAATGAGGGGTATTTAGCGTCAATAATAATTGGGTGACAGTGATTATAGCAAATTGCAATAGAAAATTCCGTTTAGAAAAGAATTGCAAAGGATGCATTTTTTTTGTACAAAGGGTCTAAAAAATGAATTGATATTCATTTTTCTTGGACTAAAGTTTTAGAGTATTTTGCCTAAAGGGTCATAGCGTTGACGAAAAACTTACGGATATACTCGAAGCTCGATAAATATAGTAATTACTGTGGAAAGGGATATGACAGAACAAACATCTGCAGGCTTAAGATTTAGACAAGCACTGGAAGTAGAAAAACCATTACAAATCATTGGAACGGTCAATGCTTATGCAGCCATGAT
>NZ_JBJZOR010000010.1:0-140625 GCF_046269225.1 Acinetobacter sp. TY2 | reverse complement strand
GCGAAATTGGTAGACGCACTGGATTTAGGTTCCAGCGCCGCAAGGTGTGAGAGTTCGAGTCTCTCCGTCCCCACCATTTATTTAAGTATTTAATATTTGAGATTAATCAAAGATTCATCTAAGTATTAAACACAAGAAAAGGCAGAATGATTATTCTGCCTTTTTTTATGCCTGTATATTTTAGATTTTGATAAATTGTTCTAAAGGTAAATATATACACAATAAAAAAGACCTGAATGATTCAGGTCTTAATTAAAGCAAAATAAGCATTCCATTTTTAAAAGTGTAATCGTTTAACTTTTCATGAATGCACAATGCAAAATTTGAAAGAGAGTGTTAGGGTCAAGTATTTAGTTTACAATCTTAATTTAAATTGATCACAGAATGCCAAATCAGTAGTCATTAAAATAGGGTGTTAAGTTACGCCTTTAAATGGTCTTCAAACTCTTCACCTAGCTGAAATGCAAGATTATTTCCCGCAAGATCACAGGTGACTAAGCCGTATTCTTTTTTAAAACTGAATGTAAATCCTTTATTATCAGTTAAATTTTTGACTGAATACCCAAGCTTTTCAAGCCAGATACGAAATGCAATTAAATTTTTAGCTTTAACAACTTTTTTCATGGAGTTTCTCCTTCATTCCTTGGCTATTTAAAATAGATAGGGGTGCTCTGAATTTTTTAAAGGGGCATTCAAATTAATATTATTTTTTTATCATATTTTTTGAGCATAATGTATGTGTGTTGTGGTAAGAAAATGTTTTATTTTGATGATTTATATTTAATTTAAATACTTTTATATTTTTATAAAATATTGATTTATATAGATGTATGTGTTGTTTTTGAAGTAGATAAGGAAGATTTTGAAACAATTTAAATGTATAAATCATTGTGTAAAAAATTATGTTTATTTGCACATAATTTACTCTTTTAATACTCAATTGTTGATCAATAAGCGTGCTGGTATTTATTTTTTTGATTATATTTAAAGAGGTTGCTTAATATCTAGGCTAAACTTAAAATTTGTTGTAAGAATTCATCTGAGAAATATAAAAATAAGCTGATTTGGCATTCAAAGCATAGTAATTTTGAATTTGGAATGCCAAATGAATTTCAGCAGAAATTGTTGTCTTTGAATCTATCTTTAGAAATTATCTTTCAATGCTCGAATGCGTGCAAATTCAGCAGGACTATCAACTCTTAAAAATGGATTGGTTTCAAGTTCCAGTTCAATTGTGCTAGGCAGTGTAATTTCACCTCGTTCACGTTGTGCTCTAATTTCGGCAGCACGGTTTTGAATGGCATGATTATCGGGTTCAATATGTAGCGCAAACTGTGCATTCGACAGCGTATATTCATGTGTACAATAAACTTTTGTGCGTGGTGGTAGTGCTGCAAGGCGATTGAGTGAGTGATAGAACTGCTCTGGTGTTCCTTCAAACATACGTCCACAGCCCATTGCAAAGAGGGTGTCACCGCAAAATACGCTATCCAGTTCATCAATAAAATACACGATATGCCCTAAGGTATGACCAGGTACAGCAATAATTTCGATGTTTAAACCTTCAAATTCAAAATGATCATCATGGTTTAGAGGATGACTGAGAAAAGGGATATGACTCAATTCTTCTCGTGGACCATATACTGCAATTTGATGTGCTACCTGTAATTCAGGCACACCACCAATATGGTCTTTATGCCAATGGGTCAGCCAAACTTGTGTCAGATTCAATTGATGATTTTGGCAATATTTAGTCACTAAATGTGCTTCGGTGGGATCAATTGCAACTACATTTTTCGTAAATGTATTTTCAATTAACCAAATGTAGTTTTGCAGTTGATTTTGAACATCAATCACATGAATTTTAAATGACATTTTGAATTCCCCTGCATATTTTCATCTTTATATCTAAAGTGAGTATATCAAGCTCTGTAAAAAAGATGTATGTAATCTATACATTAGATTTTTTTAGTGAAATAGGAAATGATTTAAATATGCATGGGCGTGTTTATTTTTTGATTGATTCATTTGAAAATTGATGAATATTCACAAAAAATTGTTGCAAAATTTATACAAATACTAATAATAACAATTCTCATTAATGTTAAGAATCTGTGTTATGCCCTATCGATTATCTATACTTGCATCTGCAATTTGCTGTGTGCTTTCAGTATCGCAGTCATATGCAGTTGGAAATCAGGCGAATATGAATGAAGAAGGTAACAATGAGGTCAATCGCTCGGACAAATCTCAATCTACAGTGTCGAAAATGACGCCAATAGTTGTTTATGCATCGACAGTATCTGAAGTGGGTCAGAGTATTTATAACCAAGAACAATTACAGCGTGTGCCCAATACACAAAAGACGATGACTGATTTTTTAAAGGTGAATCCGAACGTACAGTTTGGTAATGGATCACTTGCAAGTGGTCGACAGGGAGAGCTTGATGCATCGGATATCAGTATTAATGGAGCGTTGTTTTACGACAATAAATTTTTACTCAACAATGTCAATATTGGTAATAGTTTAAATCCTGCCTCTGGTTTGATAGATAATACAGTGGACGGGCTTGCAGGTTCATCGTTAAATGCCAATATTAATATGGATCTAATCTGTGAACTTGAAGTGCTTGATAGTAATGTCAGTGCTGAATATGGCGAGTTTACAGGTGGGGTAGTGAAGGCGAAAACGTGCGCACCAAAAACTGAAATTGGTCAAATACATGGCAAAATAAACTATGATTTTACCAGTAGTGATTGGACAAAATTTAATTATATTAGTCCTGAAGAACAAGAAAAATTTGAGCAAGGTTCAGATATTGATTATCAAAAAGATTTTGTAAAGCAAGGTTTGAGTACTCAGCTTTATGGGCGTGCTTCAGAAAAATTGGG
The DNA here is from genome assembly GCF_046269225.1 of Acinetobacter sp. TY2. Lineage (NCBI taxonomy): Bacteria > Pseudomonadati > Pseudomonadota > Gammaproteobacteria > Moraxellales > Moraxellaceae > Acinetobacter > Acinetobacter sp. TY2. The sequence goes on along the minus strand of NZ_JBJZOR010000010.1, from coordinate 137,733 downwards.
TTTAAGTTTAGCTGCGTCTCGTCGTTGGTCTGATATTGAAAAGAAATCAGATTTTGATGCTAGTGAGAATTATGATCAAAAACGTATTGCTGATGATTTTTCAGCAAATGCTTATTATGACTTAAATGAAAATCAACAGCTTAAATTAGGTTTGTATTATCAAAATAGTCAGGGTGAAAAGTACGTTTCAAGTTTAAAAGACGGTGGTTATCAGACCAATATTGAAAACTTAGCACTTGATATGGAATTGAAAAGTACCTTTGATCATGCTGTAGTCACACAAAATATTGTCTTGCAAAAACAAAGTAATCGGAAAGATTCAGATTCAAATGAAAGTGTGGCTTGGAATACATCACCCGATAAAAATTGGAATGCGAAAATCAGTAGTGAAGGTGGTTATGGTGCTTTAGAGATGGCTCAGGATAATTGGGAATATAACCTTAAATCCGTTTTTGATGAGATTACCTTTGCCAATGTGCATCATCAATGGACTATAGGGGCAGGTTATAGCCATATCAACGCAAAATGGGATCGTCCTGAAAATATGTATCAATATTTTATACCCTCTAAAAATAATGGTTTAGGCACAGATACATGTACTTTAATTGACGGAAGTGTTGATACACATTGTGATCTGAGTTATGTGGGTAATGATGGTACAAAGGGGCAATACAATACGATTCGTAATGTCTATCAAGCAGGTACAGTCGATGTTCAGCAGGACAAGGGATATGCTTTTGTTGAAGATCAAATGAATTTGAATGATCAGCTCAAGTTGCGTTTGGGATTACGTCTAGATTACGACAGCATCAGTAAAAATAATAATATTGCTCCACGTAGCCAATTGCAGTATTTCCCTTTTGCAAATGAGCGACTTGGTTTTACAACAGGTTGGAATCGTTATTATGCAAATAATGCACTTTTCACAGAACTGCAAGATGGTGTGAATCTTTTACGTATTCAGGAAAAGCGTAAAAATTTAAATGCGGAATGGTTGCAAAATACGAGTGCAAGTGCAGGTACGGCAGTCAATCGTAGTGAGCTTGATACGCCATTTGCAGATGAGGCAGTTTTTGCAATACATTCCTTGTGGAATGGCTGGGCAATACAACTGAAATATGTCAATCGTGATAACCAAGATCAAATTCGTCGGCAACGGATCAGCTTGAGTCCAATTGTTGATATCTATGACAACAGTGGTGCAAGTAAAGCTGAAACATATACACTAAGTCTTGCAAATCAAACTCCAATTCAATTTTTAGGTGCGAAACATAGCTTTAATTTTGCAGCTGATTACAGTGATATTCAGCGTAATTTTAATAGTTATGATGACAATATTTTTATTGATCAGGCTTATCAGCAGTATATTTTATATGATGGTGAAGTGATTGATGAAGCGACACGTCCTGCGACTAATTTTGCAAGACCTTGGACAGTACGCGCGGGTTGGAATACTGAATTTACAAGTGTACCGCTGAAAATTAGTCAGTTCTTCCGTTATCGTTCAGATTATGATGCGATGGTCAGTTCAACAATTCCTGTGACAGAGCGTCCAATTGCATCAAATGGTGAAGTGGTTAAAACACGTTATGACAAAGAATCGTTGGGTAGTGCAATTAATTGGGATGTACGTGCAAGTTATGACTTTAAAGTAGGGCGAGATGATCAGTTGACGTTGGGTTTAACCATCAATAATTTGACCAATAAACATAATAAATATACGCAAAATCAAGATAGTGTGAAATCAAATATAGGTTCAAATGGTGTCTATTCAGAGTCGGGTCGTCAGTTTGTTGCCGATATTAGTTATAAGTTTTAAAGTATGGAAAGAAAAATGAATTTTTTGAAAATATCTCAGCATATTTTAAATTGTGCGATAGGTTTGAGTATCGTAGTTGTGGCTCATGTGAGCCATGCTAATAGCACTGCACAGATTGCACCTAGGATTGTTGATAAGACCTGTCAGGTGAATGAAAAAATTGAACGTAACGCGATTCCGAAGACGCCTCATAATATGAGTTTACCTGCTTTTGGGCAAGGTGTGATCGGTTGGGCAACAGGGCCTGAGGGTGCAAAAGCACGTTTTGAAAATATCCAAAAGCAGGATTTGAAAGCAATTCAGGAAAAAGGCACCACTTTGGCAATGGTTAAGGAATGGCAGGCTTTTTATGAAAATGAAGTGCAACGTAATCCATGTAATCCGACGGCGCTATATCGTGCTGAATTGATGAAGAAGATTGCATGGTTATGGGGGTAATTCATAAAAATAAGCGCTGATTTACAGGGGATTTAAATCATTTCTGAGTGTTATTATTACTAACCACCTAATCATTAAGATAGGTGGTTTTTATTTTACTTATCTGCATTCAGTATTTTATGATTACTTTCATAAAATAGGACTTGAATCTGATTTTTTGTTTTTAAATTTACTAATTTCATCAAAAACTAAAGATGCTTCTTGTTGGTTGAGACTAATACCAAATGAAATTTTTTTAAATTTACTCTTTATATGTAGGTTGCCTTTTGCTGCACTTGGTAGTTGATTTTTTGGAGCACTATATTCTGAATAATACATTTTTTCTAGATTTTCAATTAAAATTGTAGTGCTATCTTCATAATTTTTTGTGAGAAAATAGAGTGGAATATGTTTGATAATAATGATTTTATCATCATTAAGGTCAAGCGTCTCACTTCCTTTTCTTAGCCATAAAGTATGGCTAATGGCGTGATAAGTGAATGCACTTACGCCGATAAGCCAAATCATTAAAAACCCCGCTGCATTTGAATCTGAACCAAAAAGAACAGCGTAAATAGCAAAAGATGCAGCTAACCAAAAAATGCCAACCACAAAAAAATTGACAAGGATATCCCCGATAAAAAGTGAGTGATCAAATTTGATATGAATGCTACAGCCGTTATTTTTTTGAAAGATTTTAACTTTGTTATTGGGTTGAGTTTTCATGTAATAGATAATTTAAGTGAATGAGTTAAATCGTTATTTTGTGAGTATAAAATGAAAGCCTAGATAAAGTAAAACCCTCGAAAGAGGGTCTAATATAAATATTCAAAGGCTTATCTGAGTTTAGATAACCAATTCCCCGTGCTTTGAACAACTTGAACAACAACCAATAAAACAATAACAGTGAGTATAACAGCACTTGAATCAAAGCGTTGATAGCCATAAGAAATGGCGAGGTCACCAATACCACCACCACCGACAGCACCAGCCATTGCGGTTGCACCAATTAAGCTAATGGTTGCCGTTGTAAGGTTTAAAATCAGTGAACTACGTGATTCAGGAATGATAAATTTAAAAACAATTTGTGAAACTGTTGCACCCATCGCTTGAGCTGACTCTACGATGCCATCATTGACTTCTAGTAAAGAGGTTTCGATTAGACGGCCAATATAAGGACCAACATAAATAGTCAAGGGGACAATAGTCGCCCATGTGCCAATTGATGTACCAACAATAAACTTGGTCAGAGGAATAATCGAAATGGCGAGGATAATAAAAGGTAAAGACCGCAGGGCATTGACAATTGGATTTAGTGTTTTGTAAATAAAGGCATTCGGTAAAATCCCTTCAGGTCGAGTCAGGTACAAACAGATTGCCTGTAAAAACCCCCAAATCATGCCAAATAACATTGCAAAAAATACCATGACACAGGTTTCTTGCATTGCTGTGACAAACTGATCCATGCTTAGTGAGCTTTTCCAGAAGGGAGCAGTGACTTGTGTCAGCCATTGAACAATCAGATCTCTCATACTTTAACTCCTGATTGCTCGACTTTTACGCCATTTTTCTCAAAGAAGGTGATTGTTTGTTGAATAATTTCAGCATCACCTAAAAGCTGAATAAACATTTGCCCAATCACTGAGCCATTAATTTCGGTCATATTGGCAAATAAAATATTCAGACTAATATCAAACTGTTTTATAGCAGCTTGTACCACTGTTTCCTGCGCAGATGTACCAAGAAACTGTAAGTTATAAATACTATTATGATTTTTATTTTCAAGATTATTCAAAATATTGACAGGCAATTGTTGCTGTAAAACCGTTTGAATAAAGGTCTTGGTGGTTGGGTGTTTTGGTTGGCTGAAAATTTCTAAGGTAGAGCCATTTTCAATCACTTTGCCTTGTTCCATAACTGAAACATAGTCGCAAACAGATTCAATGACATCCATCTCATGCGTTACCATAACAATGGTAATGCCTTGTTCTTTGTTGATTTTTTTGAGCAATTCAAGTACAGACTGCGTTGTCTGAGGATCAAGAGCAGACGTTGCTTCATCACAAAGTAAAACTTTAGGGTGGTTGGCAAGTGCACGAGCAATACCGACACGTTGCTTTTGACCACCTGAAAGTTCATCGGGGTAAGCATCTTTTTTGTGTTTTAAATCAATAAATTCAAGTAACTCATTGAGACGCTTTTGGCGTTCTGCTTTTGCCACACCCAAAAGTTTTAAGGGCATTTCAATATTATCTGCAACCGTTTTGGTTTGCATTAAATTAAAATGCTGAAAGATCATACCGATATTTGCACGTTGATGACGTAATGCATTTGCATCTAGGGCAGTGAAATCAGTTTGATTGATAATAATCTGACCATGCGTAGGGCGTTCAAGCAAATTGATTAAACGAATGAGCGTACTTTTACCTGCACCACTATAACCAATAATGCCGAAAATACTTCCCGCAGGAATGGTTAGGTTAATTTCATCAAGCGCACGTATGTTCTGACCTTTCAGTTCATAGTGTTTTGAAATATTTTTAAATTCAATCATATCGTCAGGAACTATGCAAAAATGAAAAAACAGGCAAATCTTCTTTGCCTGTTTGGTTGATCTTATTATAAAACTATTTTGATTCTGTAAGATAGCTTACAGGTTTATTTACATCGACTTTAGTTCCGCCAAAGTGTTCTTGAACATATTTGCCTACAGCCGCAACATGATAAAGTTCACCGACTTTTTTCAGTACAGCATCATCTTTACGAGATTCAGCCACAGCGAGTACGTTCACATTCATTTTTGTGCTTTGATCGGTTGGCTCATAATAAATTGAATCTTTTAATACATTTAAGCCGCCTTCCATTGCCAAAGTATTACCTAAAATAATCGCATCAACCTCATCTTTGGCACGTACCGCAGTTGCCATTTGAATCGGTTTAATCACAATTTTCTTCACATTTTCAGTAATATCAGCAGGTGTACCTTTTACGGTATCAAAACCATCTTTAAGCTTCACTAAGCCTGCAGATTGTAAAAGTAATAATGCGCGAGATTCATTTGCACCATCATTTGGAATGGCAATGGTTGCGCCTTGAGCGAAATCTTCAACTTTTTTAACTTTAGTTGAGTAAATACCCATTGGCTCTAAATATGTAGTTGCAATTGGAGCAATTTTGTCTTTATTCGACTCATTGAACGCAACAAGGTATGCATACGATTGGAAAGCATTGATGTCCACTTCTTTATTAGCAACGGCAGTGTTCATTGCAACATAGTCAGTGAAGTTTTTCACTTCAAGCTTAATACCTGCGGCTTTTGTTTCAGGTAAAGTTGCAATATAACGCCAAATATCAGCATCTGAACCTGTTGATGCCATAACAACAGTTTGTTCTGCGCCTGCTTTCGCTTCAGTTGTTTCTGTTTTTGGTGCTTCTTGTTTACCACATGCGCTAAGGGTGAGCACAGATGCGCTGAACAGTACGCTAAATAGCTTTTTCATGTTTGTGTCCTGAAAGAGGAAATGCCTGCTTTTTATAGAAGTATGACATTCTCGACACGGATGTCGAAATTCAATTATTGCCGGAAATCACTTCCAGTTAAAATGGGTTTTATTGATTGAGAACCATGCTATTTTATTGTTGAATGCTATTCAAAAGAATAAAATTATTTTGGAAAACAATCTCTAAAGATTTGTTAATCATATCAATAAATTTATCTTATACATAGTAGCTTGTGCATGCTACGACAAATGGGGTTGAGTTTATCATATGTCTATATTTTGAATAATTTGATAAGTAAAACAAATACTTTTATTGACTGTACTAAGAAAAGTGGTTGTATTTTATACTTATTCATAATATATAAGTTTTTTTTAGGTTGTTATCTTATTTTTAGATATAAATAATTTGAGTCGTCTAGTCGTGAAAAATGTCTAATTCTATTAAAGTTTTTTCTATTCTATCTATTTTTAATCAAAATTGCTCCAATAACAGGTAGCCAAGGGAAGGTGAGTATTACGATATTCCATGTATAAATGCGAAGTGGAATTTTCTGAACTAAAAACTTCCCACCAAATCAGCTCTAATAAGATAATGATCAGCAATACACTGAGGATAATGCTCGGCATAAAACTGGTAGTTTTCTTATGGATTTTCTGAGCCATGTGATGTATGCACATGAATGTGGCAATGAAACAAACGTGTCCTAGGAGAAAAATAGAAATTACTAAAAATGGTGAAATAAGTATAATTATAGCTTCTCCTAGTGCAGCGGAACCATTAGCATTATTTTGTCCTAAATCTATAATAAATATGTACCAGATAAATGGTAGAAGTGAAATTACGATCCAAAAACAATGCTTTGTAAATAGGTGAATGTAAGTGTTTTTATACTGTTGATCAAATTTTGATATGATGAATCCTATTGGAATCATTAAAAAAAATGTAAAAAAAAGAGAAATATACATAAAGCAAATTCAAAGGATATTGCAATGATAATCCTATATTAGTGTCAATTTGAGGTGAAGTGTATATGAAATGTTTGTGATCTTTTGGGTTGAATGAGCAATAAAAAACCCGCCTAAGCGGGTTCTTAAATACCTAAAACTTTATGTCATAAAACAAAGTTAAGCATTTTCACGAGCAATTGCACGGTAACCAATATCTTTACGATATTGAACACCATCAAAAGTTACTTTTTGACAAAGCTCTAATGCTTTGGCTTGTGCTTCACCAATGGTATTACCCAAAGCTGTTACGCATAGTACACGACCACCCGCAGTTACAATGTCGCCATTTTCAAGTGCTTTCGTTCCTGCATGGAAGATTTTTGCATCTGCCATTTCAGTATCTAAACCAGAAATCACATCATCATTGCTTGATGTTTCAGGATAGCCTTTAGATGCAAGAACGATACCGACAGTTTTACGCTCATCCCATTCAGCTTTGGCAGGTAAGTTACCTGCAAGACCTGCTTCAACCAGATCGACCAAAGATGATTTTAAGCGCATCATGATGGGTTGAGTTTCAGGATCGCCAAAACGACAGTTGAATTCGATGACTTTAGGTTGACCTTGAGCATCAATCATCAAGCCTGCGTATAAGAAGCCAGTGTATACATGACCGTCTTTTTTCATGCCTTCAACGGTAGGACGCATCACTTCGTTCATGGCTTTTTCGAAAACGTCAGCAGTTACAACAGGAGCAGGAGAGTAAGCACCCATACCGCCTGTATTTGGACCTTGATCGCCTTCAAAGATACGTTTGTGATCTTGAGAAGTCGCCATTGGTAAAATGTTGTCACCATCAATCATACAAATGAAAGATGCTTCCTCACCATCTAAAAATTCTTCGATGACGACACGAGAACCTGCATCTCCAAACTTATTGCCTGCAAGCATGTCATCAATGGCATCGAATGCTTCTTGATTGGTCATGGCAACGATTACGCCTTTACCTGCTGCAAGACCATCAGCCTTGATCACAATTGGCGCACCATTTTTTTCAACAAAGGCTTTGGCTGCATCAACTTCAGTGAATACGTCATAGAAAGCAGTTGGAATATTGTGGCGTTTAAGGAAGTGTTTTGCGAATGCCTTAGAGCCTTCAAGTTGCGCCGCAAATTGAGTTGGTCCCCAAATTTTAAGACCTGCTTCTCGACCTGCATCAACCACACCATTTACAAGAGGTGCTTCAGGCCCAACAATAACTAAATCAACAGCATTATTTTTAGCAAAGTCGATAATTGCTGCATTGTCTAAAATGTTTAAGGCAACATTTTCACATTTATTTTCAGTTGCAGAACCTGCGTTGCCAGGGGCTACAAAAACTTTGGCAACTTTTTCATCTTGAGCGATTTTCCATGCAAGTGCATGTTCACGACCGCCATTACCCAAAACTAAAATGTTCATCTAAAAATCCCTTAAAGAAAAGAATCCCACCTTGCGAAGCCATGCTTCTCACCCTGTAAAAAAAAGGGGCTTCACCAATAAAAACATACCTTTATTTGTGAAAATTCCCCCTTTGTCACAAAGGGGGATTTAGGGGGATTAATAAATATGACTTTTAATCAATTAATGACGGAAATGACGCATACCTGTGAAGACCATTGCAATGCCAGCTTCATCCGCAGCTGCAATCGTTTCTTCATCACGCATAGAACCACCCGGCTGAATGATACATTTGATTCCTGCTTTAGCAGCATTATCAATACCATCACGGAATGGGAAGAATGCATCAGATGCCATAACTGCACCTTCAACCACTAAACCTGCATGTTCAGCTTTGATGGCAGCAATACGAGCAGAGTTTACACGGCTCATTTGACCTGCACCGACACCAATAGTTTGACGCCCTTTAGCATAAACAATCGCATTCGATTTTACATATTTCGCAACTTTCCAAGCGAAAATCATGTCATCAATTTCAGCATCCGTTGGTGCAACCTTAGTCACAACTTTGAGATCATCTTTAGTGATCATGCCTAAGTCTTGATCTTGAACCAATAAACCGCCATTCACACGTTTGTAATCAAGTTGAGATTGACGTGAATCAATTGCAGGAAGTTCACCACATACAAGTACACGGACGTTTTTCTTCGCGCCTGTTACTTCAAGTACGCCATCCGCAATACTTGGAGCAATGATTACTTCAACGAATTGACGGTCTACAATTGCTTGAGCAGTTGCAACGTCTAATTCACGGTTGAATGCAATGATGCCACCGAATGCAGATTCAGGATCGGTTGCATATGCAAGATCATAAGCGGCTGCAATACCATCTAAAGAAACTGCAACGCCACATGGGTTTGCATGTTTTACGATGACACAAGCAGGCTTAGCGAATGACTTAACACATTCAAGCGCAGCATCAGTGTCTGCAATGTTGTTATAAGACAATTCTTTACCTTGAAGCTGTTTCGCAGTTGAAACAGAAGCTTCAGTTGCTGTTGATTCTACATAGAATGCAGCAGATTGATGCGGATTTTCACCGTAACGTAAATCTTGAACTTTATTGAGCTGAGTATTGAAAGTGCGTGCAAACTTATCAGCTTGACCTTCGTCTTTACCTACACGAGCGCCTAAGTAAGATGCAATCATGCCATCATACTGAGCTGTATGCTCAAATGCTTTAACAGCTAAGTCAAAACGCGTTGCGTGAGATAAAGCACCTTCGGCTTTAATTTCAGCAACAACAGTTGCATAGTCAGATGCATTAACAATAATACCTACAGATGCATGATTTTTAGCAGCTGCACGAACCATTGTTGGACCACCGATGTCGATATTTTCAATCGCATCAGCAAGTGAACAGTTTGGTTTTGCAACAGTTTCAGCAAATGGATAAAGGTTCACAATGACAAGATCGATCGCATCGATGTTGTGTTCAGCCATAACAGCTTCGTCTAGACCACGACGAGCCAAGATACCACCGTGAATTTTAGGATGCAGTGTTTTGACACGACCATCCATCATTTCAGGGAAGCCAGTGTGCTCTGAAACTTCAACTACGGCAACATTGTTGTCTTTAAGCAACTTGTATGTACCACCCGTAGATAAAATTTCCACCCCAAGAGCAACAAGGTTCTGGGCAAATTCAACGATCCCGGTTTTATCAGAAACAGAGATTAAAGCGCGTTTAATAGTCATGATCTTCGTCAACAGTATTTAAGTCTAGAGATTGAATAGCTAAGCAAAAGCAGGTTAAAAAAAATGCCTGCGGAAGCCGCAAGCATTTTATCATTTATTCACTCATTAAACCGTGAGCTTTCAACTTTTTACGTAAAGTTCCGCGGTTTAGTCCGAGAATCTCGGCAGCGCGTGTCTGATTCCCACGCGTATATTCAAGAACGACAGATAAAAGAGGTTTCTCCATTTCTGCAAGCACCATGTCATAAACTTGAGATGGTTGTTCACCTTGTAACTGTGCAAAGTAGTGGCGAACTGCGCGGTCTACGTGAATACGTAGAGCAACATCAGACTGTGCAGTAAAAATAGGAGATTTGCTATTCATGCGAATTAATCCGAAAAATCAGATACCACTTGGGTAAAGTGATATAACAATGAGGTCTAAAAAAATCTGAGCCCCGTTTTAGATCCTAAAACGTTGGCTCTAAAACAAGAACTTTAGCTTGCCACAATTCGTGCAATTGAGCGAAAAATAAGCGTAACAATAGTTTAAAATTTGTTACAACGCTCTTTTGGGCAAAAAAACAATCTACGTGCGCGATATTCAAATATAAAGCACATCATTAGACTGTATTTGTTTTCTAAAATTGCGAGGAGTTTGCAGGACAAAGCTTTCGTGGCGCGTATCATACCATTGTCTTAGAAAAAATGAGCAAGAAAACTACATTTTTTTTCACTTTTTTTATGTTTTTTCTACTTTTAAGGATGAATTATTTCAAGATAATACTCATCAAATGCATTTCGTGATTTGTCAATTGTAAATTTGAATTTATATGGGCTATTTGATGGGATGCGATTAATACCACTGAGGCTTTCATTGAGATAATCTTTAGCAGTAATGGTTTGCGTTAAAATCGTTTGACCTTGAGCTTTGAGTGTGAGTTTAATGATCGGGACTTCTAAACTCTTTTTGTAGGTATTTAACAGAGATCCTGAAAACTGAGTGCTCGATTTACCTATTCTTTGTACTTTAATGTTCTCAACACGAATTTGATTGTAACGATCATCAATGGTGTCACAGTTTAAGAGATTACATGTTGTATTAAATGCTGAGTGTAAAGCAGGATGTTTGTCTAATAAAGCAGGATTGAACCACAGGATTTGAAAAACAAGTACAAGTAAGAGAGCAATGTTGATTAAACTCCAACAAAAATAATACAACGGTTTACGCGCTTCAAAGCGTTCCTGTTGACTATAGGTATGCCCATGCGCTTGTCCTGCTGAAAGGTTAAGCGAGGGAATGTTGGTCAATGGATCAAGATTAAATTGATTGAGGCTATTTAAATAAGTGCGTAAATCAATATTTGAGTTTTCAACTTTACGGTCAAAAATTTCAAGCACACTAGTTTCATGGTAAACCTTCTGCTCAGGAACAGGGACTGCTGAAATTTTGGTATGTGTTGGAGTCGATTGTTCTGTGATACCGGAGATTTCAGTTCTAGCAGAAGTGATCAAATCAAGTGTCGTATTTTCTGTTGTAGATGCATTCGTATGTGTTGTGTTGTGTGGTTGATCTAGATCGTCAGTATTGTTTTGTTCAACTACACTTTCTGATGTCTGAACATTTACAGGAACAGGTTCAGCATTTTGCTTTGATTTTACAGAAGTAATGAGTTGCCCATTCTGTGAAAGATTGAGCAACGCATTAAAGTCAGTATTGCATTTTGGACAAGACACCATACCCTGAGCAACAGTAAGTTGTGGTACTGAAACTTTATAGGTCGTTTTACAGTTGGGGCAAATGGTTTGCTTGTCAGTCATACGTACACAATACTCTTATGATGTTATTTTCGTTTACCTGAAATACGACACCAAGTTTCATCTCGTTTTTCTACTTCTAATATATCAAAAAATTCAGAATAAACATCAGAAACATCAGATACTTGCTCTTCAATTACACCAGCAAGTGCGAACTCGCCATCAGATTTAATCAAAGTTGAGAACTCTTTAGCAAGCATCATGAGAGGACCTGCAAGAATGTTAGCAACAAAAACATCTGCTTTTTCGTCTTTAAGTTCAATATTAAACTCTTCAGGTAAGCCAACATACAGATTTTCAAGTACGCCATTGAGTTCAGCATTTTGTTTGGTTGCAAGTACAGCTTGTGGATCAATATCAGTTGCATAGACTTTTTTAGCACCTAAAAGTAATGCAGCAACGCCTAAAATACCTGAGCCACAACCATAATCGATGACAATTTTATCTTTGACGTCAGTTTTACCTAACCATTGTAGGCATAAGAATGTCGAAGCATGGTTACCTGTACCAAAAGCCAAGCCTGGATCAAGTTTGATGTTTACAGCATCGGCTTCAGGTGCTTCCATCCATTCAGGAACAATCCAATATTTTTCTGCAATTTGAATCGGCTCATACGCATCCATCCATGTACGTTCCCATTCTTGGTCTTCCATAAACTCGCTACGCATTGGTTCAGTAGGAAGCTGGGTGCGAATAAATGTTTCTAAAGCTGAAACATCAATTTCTTCACCTTCTTCTTGTGCATAAATACCCGTTACAATGACTTTATTCCAAAGCGGTGTTTCGCCCGGAAGTGGTTCAAGTAAATCTTGATTTTCAGCATCATCTAAAGTGACACTCACTGCTCCAAGAGAGCTAAGTAATGTTTCAGTAAAATCAACTTGAGCTTGTTCAACAGTAATATGAATTTGTAACCACTTCACGAGTTATAACCTAAATATATTTTCATCAGTCGGCTATTGTAACGGATGCAACAACAGAACGACACCTCAAATCTTAGAGAAATGGGGATCCCTTATTGTTTATATCTTTATAAATTACAGTCCATGTAATAAGTTAATGTGATGATGCCGTATTTTCAATTGATGGTTGTTCGGTAAATCGATTCAGTGCAAAACCAAACAATGCTGCAAAAACATACATGAAAATAGAATACACTGCTGCAGGCATTGCAATGGTACTGCTAGCCATCACTGTAAGGGCAATCGTCATTGCTAATGTACTGTTATGAATGCCAATTTCAAATGCGCAAGCACGCGCTTGTGCCGTATTGATACCCAACATACGTGGGACAAAATAACCAATGGTTAGGCTGCATAGGCAGAAAATCACTGTTGCTAAACCTACTTGGGTTAAATATTGCATAATTTGAGTTCGTTCTTTGGCAATTGCACCAATAATAATGAGTACAAGGAAAACGACGGCAAAAATACGTAATGGTTTATTTAATTTTTCGGTGAAATGTGGCGCATAGTGACGAATCAGCATACCAATACAGACGGGTATAATAATAATGCCGAATACTTGTAGAATTTTACTGAACTCTAAGCTGATTTGTTGCCCATCATTCATAAAGTATTGAATCGAAAAATTCATAATTAATGGTAGGGTGAAGGCTGCGATTACAGAGTTAATTGCCGTCAGAGTAATATTGAGCGCAATATCACCTTTAAATAAGTAACTGAACAGATTTGCGGTACTCCCTCCTGGTGATGCTGCCAATAACATGAGACCAACAGATAAAAGTGGTGGCAGTGCAAGTATTTTGCAGATCATAAAGGCGATGCTAACCAAAAGTATCAATTGGCAAAAAAGTGCAATTAAAACAGCTTTAGGATGTTTGCTAACTCGAGCGAAATCTTTAGGGGTTAGCTCTAGACCTAGTCCGATCATAATAATAGATAATGCCAAAGGCAGCATGATGGTGATAATTCCGGAATCCATGTGGTTCTATCCTTTTTGTTTTTTTATAAAATTAATCTTCTTTAAACTAATGTATTTATTCTTATTTGGGTAGGTTTTTTGTGCCTTAATATATAAAGTAGGTATTTTCTCATGTAAGGCAAAACCATCATTATTTAAGTGATTGGACGGTTATAAAAAATGGATAAAAATAAAAAATGATTAACTTAGAGAAGATTTAAAATTGATGGAAAATTTTAAGTTAATTTTTTAACGAATGATTGTCTAAGCGAATGACTTTATCATTTGTATTAATAGAGGGTAGATTGGTTGTCGGCAGGCAAAGTAATTCATAAAATTAAATAGATATTCGCCTGAAGATATATAGGAAAAGTAACTTTATAGAAACTTTAAGTGTGGAAGCATATATTTCAAGCGGATATCTAGATTTTAATTGAATTATAGAAATAAAAGCATATAGGTAGATTTTGCCAATAATTTTCTCAATCCCTTTAGTATTACACCAGAGTGCTTACCTTAAAGGTTATTGAGTTGCACCACCTGGAGGTGCAGGGAAGTGAAATTGAAGTTTACCATTTTCATTAGGTTCGCAGGTGCCGTTAAAAATTACACCTTTGTTAGCATATACAACCCAATCCCCTTGTTTTTTCTTACTACAGATTTGGATTTGTTTCTTCACTTCATTTTGAGAAGCGGTATCTTTGGCATGTGCAAAAGAAACCGTAGCAACACAAAGTAGTGCTGATGAAATAATTTTTGCAATAGTGGTATTCATCATGTATTTCCTTTCATTAGATTTGAGAATCATTCAATTTGAGAAAAACTTGGATATATCACATCATCCTAAATGGACTGAATTTTAATCATAATTTTCTTTTTTCATTATTAATATGAACTTTTTACGATATTTTGCAACAGAATGTCACGGAGTGTAATAATGTTATTATTTCTTAATAATTGATGAGTGCAATAAAAATTAAAAACAGAGCAAAACTCAATTCAAAATTTTGCTACAATAGTCAGTCATTTTTAATCTCCTTTTTACGACTATGCATTATCCTAAAGTATACGATGTCATTGTGATCGGTGGCGGTCACGCAGGTACGGAAGCAGCATTGGCTGCGGCGCGTATGGGGCGACAGACACTACTATTAACACACAACATTGAAACTTTAGGGCAGATGAGTTGTAACCCTGCCATTGGTGGTATTGGTAAATCGCATTTAGTGCGTGAAATTGATGCCCTTGGTGGTGCGATGGCTTTGGCTGCCGATAAAGGTGGTATTCAGTTCCGTATTTTAAACTCACGTAAAGGTGCAGCGGTTCGTGCGACACGTGCGCAAGCCGACCGTATCCGTTATAAAGCTGCGATTCGTGATGTTTTAGAAAACCAAGCCAATTTGGATATTTTCCAACAATCAGCAGATGATTTGATTCTTGAAGGAGATACTGTAAAAGGTGTTGTGACACAAATGGGGATTCGTTTTGAAGCGAAAACCGTTGTCCTTACCTCAGGTACTTTTTTGGGCGGAATCATTCACGTTGGTTTGAATCAGTCTTCAGGTGGTCGCGCCGGTGATCCACCGTCAATTTCATTGGCGGCACGTTTACGTGAATTAAATTTACCAGTGGGTCGCTTAAAAACAGGTACACCACCACGTATTGATGCGCGTTCGGTTGATTTCTCTGTAATGACACCGCAACCAGGTGATTTTCCATCGCCGACTATGTCGTTCATGGGTGATGCATCAATGCATCCTGAACAAGTGAATTGTTATATCACGCATACAAACGAAAAAACGCACGATATTATCCGTGGTGGTTTAGATCGTTCACCAATGTATACAGGTGTGATTGAGGGTGTAGGTCCACGTTATTGCCCATCGATTGAAGATAAAATTCATAAATTCGCCGATAAAAATTCGCATCAAGTGTTCTTGGAGCCTGAAGGCTTGGATACACATGAACTTTATCCAAATGGTATTTCGACATCGTTACCGTTTGATGTTCAGTTTGAATTGGTGCGTTCAATTCGTGGTATGGAGAATGCGCACATTCTTCGTCCAGGTTATGCGATTGAATATGATTATTTTAATCCTCAAGCATTAAAATTCTCTTTAGAAACCAAAGCTATTAATAACTTGTACTTTGCTGGTCAAATTAACGGTACGACAGGTTATGAAGAAGCTGGTGCACAAGGTTTATTGGCAGGTTTAAATGCTGCTCGCCGTGCATGGGATCAGGAGCAATGGACACCAAAACGTGATGAAGCGTATATGGGCGTTCTTGTGGATGACTTGATTACTTTAGGTACGAAAGAACCATACCGTATGTTTACCTCACGTGCGGAATATCGTTTGATGCTTCGTGAAGACAATGCGGATCAGCGTTTAACAGCCATTGGTCGTGAAATGGGCTTGGTGGATGATGAGCGTTGGAATGTGTATTGTGAAAAAATGGAAGCAGTAGAAAAAGAAACGGGTCGTTTACAACATCTTTGGGCTGCGCCAAATAATCCATTGGGTAAAAAATTCGTTGATTTGACAGGTGATGACTTGTCTAAAGAAACCAATGCGATTGATTTATTGAAACGTCCAAATATCAACTTTGCGCAAATTGCTGAAATTACGGGTTCTGAGGTTTCTGCATTTGTTGGTGAGCAAATTGAAATTGCGGTGAAATATGCAGGTTATATCAATCGTCAGCAAGAAGATGTTGCTCAAATGAAGCGTCTGGAAGAAACTCGTATTCCTGCTGAATTTGATTATGATGTCGTTTCGGGCTTGTCTCGTGAAATTACTTTGAAGTTGAAAGATGTTCGTCCTGAAACTTTAGGTCAAGCAGGGCGTATTCCGGGTGTAACACCTGCGGCTGTTCAGTTGATTATGATTACGATACGTAAGAATAATGCAGCGAAAAAATCTGCATAAGACTTTTTAAAGTTGTAAAAAACCCGCTTAGTGCGGGTTTTTTCATATTTTTAAAAAGAAATGAGGCTTTGTAGGTTTATTTGTTAATATTCAGTGGTGCAAGTATCGTATTTGAATTTCGTGTATATTAATTAGATCAGATATAGAACAATTAGAGAAAAATGAAAGAATTTATAACAAAAAATGCTACAACAACTCATGGTGGTGTTGTTACAGAAGTATTAGATACTTTTACTATTGATGGAAAGAAAGTTCATTTAGATGGTATGCAACACTTTTGTCCTCTATGTAAAAAAATGGTTTTTGCTCTAGGCACAGACAGTACTAAGACAGCTATGGGGCGAAAAATTATTTTTGAAGGAAATAGGACATCCTGTGGGGCAAGTTTTATTGCGAATCAAAGTCTTGCTTTTGCCGATACAGGTGGTATTGCTTTAGGTAAAGAGTTCCTGACTCAATTGATACTTGATCAGCCTACTCATGAATTTGCAGAACGATTTTTATTGCGTAGTCAAAATACAGATGAAGTCATTCGCAATGGAGAATATGAAATATATAAAAACGGTTATCTTGTACTTAGAGGCCATACAGATGAAGATGGTATGACACAACTAATTAGTGGTATGGAAAATGATGAAATAGAAATTCATATTACTGATGGGAGTGATGATAATGGGTAGTGTGGTTATTGGCGTTGCAAAAATGCGAAAAATGCGTGCTGATGCTGCAAACAATCCTACACCGTTACAGGTGGATGTAGAACGGCTGTTAACCAGTGGTGAAATTGCCATATGTCAGCAAGTATTTAAAAATGCAATTGATTATAGCAAGGTCAGAATTGTCAGAGGTGGACTATTAGGTTTAACTGCTTTGACAGGTAATGCCATGACACCCGAGGGATTTATTCATTTACCTAGTAATGAATATATGAACACACCTGATTTTAGTATTGCACTTGATGCAATAGATAAACATTGGTTTATTCATGAAATGACCCATGTCTGGCAGTACCAATTGGGTACAAATGCGGTTTGGCACGGAATTAATCAATTGTGCAAGGGAGGTTATACTTCTACTGTTCGGACAGCAGATACTCCTAAGAATGGTGATTTAAAAGCTTATGCTACAGATTTAAGTGGAGCAGATGCTAAGAAAAAATTTAGTGAATTTAATTTTGAGCAACAAGGACGGATTATTGAGTTTTGGTATGATGCTTGTTATTTACAGAAAGAAAATCCTCAAAGACCACATCATCAACGTAGTTTGCAATTATTAATTTATGTAAAACAAATTCTTGTAGATTTTTTACAAAATCCATCGGATAAGAACTTACTTCCAAAAAGTTAATTTTATGAAAAAAAATGTTTATTTATTTATTTTTTTATTTGTTTATGGATGTAATTATGAGAAAACTGCTCATAAACTCCCACTTTCATTGGATGTAAAAGAGGATAATATTTGCTTATATACAAATAGTAAAAATTCATTTTTAGATGAAAATAATAAAGATGCTTCGTATTACTTAATTTGGGTGAAATCTTTTATCTCAACGGGTAATGCAAATATTTATGATAAAAAAATTACACTTAGAGAACATTCATTTCCATTTAAAAAAGATAGCTGTGTTTTAGTACCAATAAATTTACTTGAAATAAATAAACCATATGAATTTATTATTCATACAGAAAAATCATTTTCAACAAGGGCATGTGTTTTGAAAAAGGGAAATAAATTTCAAATTAAAACTGTAACATCAACTGAAAATTGTGATAAATAAGATATTTAGAGTGATAGGTTTGAATACTTACCTAAATTTTTTGAAAAGTTAGAAAATTAATTTCAGTAATTTAAGTTACTACAGTCTATGTTTGAATTTTTCGAATTAAAATTAAATTGGGTTAAGTGTATGTTATCGAATAATAAAATTTCATAATAAGTTTAATTAAATTACTCAGCATTTTTAATTATTTCTCAGCATGAAACAATTTGGTTAAATTGAACTTACTTTCAAACAGAGGTGAACGATATGACTAAAAAATCAATCCGTTACAACAGTGGCGATCTTGCATGTATAGCTTGATCATTCAACTTAAATCGCTAATGAAATATTGATGTCTGTACTGTCATACCGTATTAACAGCCATGAGAGTTTTTGTGATATGACATTGCAGGCATTAATTTTCAAAATTTAGAAAGATAAAATGACAATAAAATAGTGAAATCTAATCAATAATAAAGAAATCGAATAAATAAAAATGAATTGAATAATCTAAAATAAAAAACTATGAAAAGAGCCTGAATTCAGGCTCTTTTTTATTGCATGATTTTTTTCAAAATGAAAATAAGGCATTATTCAATTTCATGAACTGCATTAAAAACTTCAATGGGTTCAATACGCACAATTTTTTGACCAAAACTACGTAACCACCAAACTAATTGCGAAGTAAAAGGAACAACAGCACTGATTTCATACAGTTGATCATTGAGTTGTGTGATGGTTTGCGCATGGCTGAGTTGGCTTTCACTAAAATGTAGTGCATCACTTTCATTCATGAATAATTTAAGTTCAATACTTTCAGTGGGCTTGTTGAAGTCGACACGGAAACCTAAAGCGCCTGAATCTATATATTTATCAATATCAAAATCTACAGGATGCATAGCACGAGTATCTAACACAGTTGCAGATTGAAAACGATGTAAGGCAAAGGTTTGAACATCTGACTTATCTAAACGTGTGCAGATCAGATAAATAATGGCACCTTTTTGTACTAACCCTAGTGGATTAAGGGTGTAATTACGTTCTTCACTTTGATGCCCTCGTGAACGATAAATACATTCGATTTGTTTATCCTGCAATAAACCTTCATAAATAGCTTGCTGTGCTTGTCGTTCAACGAGTGGGGGAATAAGTGGCTGACTAGCAGGAACAATTCGAACACGATTAATCCATTGGCGCACATTATTTTGGCTCGATAGGCTGCGCCGTGCCAAATCAAACCAAGGATTCATTTCATCAATTAGACTTGGTGGAAGTAAATGCTTTAAATGTTCCTCAACCATCATAAAAGTAACTGCTTGAGAGCTCGTCATATTGGGCAAACTTTGAATAGGGGCATCTGAGCGCCAACGCCAACCCTGAGGCACTGTTTTGTTGCTTTCAATTGGAAAGCGTTGTGCAATTTGATTTAAATCACGCTGAATGGTACGTAAACTAATATCAATGCCTTCACGGATGAGGCTTTCTTGTAATTCACGTGTGCCTAACCATTTCCCTGTAGAGAGTCGGGAAAGTATTTGCCACTGACGATAAAGGCTGTTGGACGTTTCTTTTTCTTGTGCAGGCATAATTAATCAATTAAATAAGATTTGAGGAACAACATTAGAATGACACAATAAGAAAAATATTCACATTCCGCAACTAGAAAACAATTCATTCTCTGCTTAAGCTAAAAGAGAGGTGTGTTCCTCGATTATCATCTGTTTAAAATCAGTTGCTGTAGCAATCCGTAGAGTTGGCATTGTTATTGCTATATCCCTCATACAATCAACAACAAAGAAACGAGGTTTGTATGCTTAAAGATAATATGAGTACAGAGTTAAACCTTGAACAATTCTTACCAGTAACGGGAAATATTTTAGGTGAGCTCAGTCATGTGAGCCACCATTCGCAACATGTACTTGGACAAATAAAATCACAATTTTTTAATGAATTAACCGATGACTTAAGCCTACCAGTGGAAACAACACAGCATTTAGAAGCGTGGTTAGCACAACATAGTTTAACGATTTTACATCAACTTAATGATAGTGCGAAAACGCATTTTCTCTATCAAGGTATTACTTTTAATGTGTATGGTGAGAGTTCAGGCATAGAGCGTACGATTCCTTTCGATCTGATTCCACGCATCATCGCTCGTAAACAATGGAACCATATTGCACAAGGCTGTACACAACGTGTCAAAGCCTTGAATTTATTTTTAGATGATATTTATCATGATAGGCATATTCTTAAAGAAGGCATCATTCCTGAGCTTCAAGTGCTGAGTCATGAGGCATATCAACCTATGATGATTGGGCATAACTTACATGGGAAGATTTATAGCCAAATTAGTGGTGTCGATATTATTCGAGATGGTAGTGGAGATTTTTATGTACTTGAGGATAATCTTCGTACGCCATCAGGTGTGTCTTACATGCTTGAAAGCCGTAAGATGAGTCAAAAACTGATGCCTGAATTGTGTGAAAAACATTTATTAGGTATTGAACATTATCCGCAATTGCTCAAATCAGTCTTGGCTGAAAATGCTCATGTTGATACACCGAATATCGTAGTGTTAACGCCAGGGCGCTATAATAGTGCATATTATGAGCATGCATTCCTTGCTCGAGAAATGGATATACCTTTGGTGACATCGCTCGATTTATTTGTTGAAAATGATAAAGTTTATATGAAAACCATTCGTGGACGTCAACAAGTTCATGTGATTTATCGCCGTTTAGATGATGCCTTCATTGACCCTTTAGCATTTAAGCCAGACAGTACATTAGGCGTTCCTGGTTTAATGTCGGCTTACTTAAAACACAATGTCGTCATTGCTAATGCACCAGGTACAGGGGTGGCAGATGATAAATCTATTTATCCTTATGTCGATAAAATGATTGAATATTATTTAAATGAAACACCTATTTTAAAAAATGTTCCAACCTATCAATGTCGTGAAGCTGAACAGCTTGATTATGTTCTCGCTAATCTTGAAAAATTGGTGGTCAAAGAAGCACAAGGTTCAGGTGGTTATGGCATGTTAGTTGGACCACAATCATCAGAACAACAAATTGCTTTGTTTCGCAGTAAATTAATAGAGACACCACAAAACTATATTGCACAACCGACCTTGGACTTATCGGTATCGCCGACTTTAACGCAAAGTGGTATTGGTGAACGTCACATTGATTTGCGTCCATTTGTACTGAGTGCACCTGACCGCACTGAAATTGTACCAGGTGGCTTAACCCGTGTGGCGATGAAGCAAGGTTCACTTGTGGTGAACTCATCGCAAGGTGGCGGGATTAAAGATACATGGGTTATTGATCCTTTACATGCCTAAATGCAGATTCAGGGGGATTTTATGATTTTACTAACTTCAAATGCACAAAATATTTTTTGGTTAGGTCGTTATTTGGCGCGTGTACAGTATGCCTGTAGTCAGTTTCCATTTAACGATGATGATCGTGCTGTGGAATATGCTCATGCATTTTATCTACCTGTTTTTGATGCAGCATCGCTCAATGTATTGCTGCAAGATGAAACGCAAGAGGCATCATTTCAACAACAATTTCAATGTGCAAAAAATAATATCCATGATTTACGTGGGGTATTATCGGCAAGCTCTTTTGCTGAGTTGAATCAATTGATTGGAGAGGCTGAACAGAACCGAACGTATATCTGCGATATTGCAGGAGATTGTCGTGAGGTGCTTGATTCGGAAGAAAATCATGAGGTTTTTTTATTTTTTAGCCTTGGACAAAAAATAGAACAGTTGGATCACCATCTACGTTTAAAGCAGCATATAGAGGTTGTAATTGTTGAATTGGACTCGTTGATTATATTGTTACAAGCATTGGGTTTTGAGCATTTAGAGCCGTATTGGAAACAGTTACAGCAAAAAATTGATGTTCAGAATTTTTATCTTTTAAGTGAACAAATACACAACATTTTTACGTTGGATCGCTTATGAAACTGATGATTAATCACCAAACACATTATCATTACTCAGAGCCTGCTTCTCGCAGTATCCAATACGTTCGCATGTCGCCACAGAGTAATCAGCACCAATATGTACACAGTTGGGATGTGAGTATTCCCGGTGTTAATGCATCGAGTAAAGATGCTTTTGACAATGTATGGATGACAAGTACGCAAGTAGAAGATTATCAACAATTGCTTATTATGGCGCAGGGCGTGGTGGAGATTAATCCTGATAATCTTTTTGGAATTGCTTCACAAGTACCTCCAAGTATTTTTTTGCAAATGACAGAAACGACTTTATGTAATGCTGAAATGCTCAATTTTGCACAAAAATATGTGCCAAATGTTAGTCTTGAGCATTTAAAAAAGCTTGCGCAAGCGGTATTACACGTGATGCCTTATCTTTCGGAAAGTACTTCGGTGACCCACAGTGCTATTCAATCATTTAATGATCGACAGGGTGTTTGTCAAGATCACAGCCATGTTTTTATTGCGATGTGTAAGGCATTGGGTGTTCCTGCACGCTATGTATCGGGCTACTTATATGTGACCGATATGATTCATTTGGCGAGCCACGCATGGGCTGAAATTTGGCTTGATGGGCACTGGCATTGTTTTGATGTCAGTAATCAATTGTTTAAGCCATCAGCGCATATTTATGTTGCTGTGGGGCGTGATTATTGGGATGTTGCACCAGTACGTGGTGTACGCACACGGGGTGGAATTGAAACAATGCACTCGATTGTTCAGGTGCTTCCCTGTTAAGATAAGCGCGATAACTTACATGTATTTCAACTACTAGAGCCATCGGAATAAAAATAAAAGGTAACAAAATGACATATTGCTGTGCACTGCGATTACAAGATGGTTTCGTTTTTATCAGCGATACAAGAACCAATGCAGGAATTGATCATATTTCTGTCTATCGTAAACTTTATACTTTTGGGGTGGAGAACGAGCGTTTTATCTGTATACAAACATCGGGAAATTTAGCGACTACACAGGCAGTGATAGGGCATCTTGAAAATCATTTGGCTTTAAAACAAGAACCGCATTTGTATAGCGTGAATACTATGTTTGAAATGGCGGAACTTGTTGGACAAACATTGAAAAAAGTAATTGCTGATGTAACGACTGATCCTATAGAGCAGAGCAATTATTTTTGCAGTATTTTGGTCGCAGGGCAGATTTCGGGTACAGAGATGCAGTTATATAATATTTATCCGCAAGGTAATTTTATTTGTGCTACCCGTGATACGCCCTATTTTCAAATTGGTGAAAGTAAATATGGGAAACCAATTTTAGATCGTGCACTGCATTATGAAATGCCCTTAGACGAGGCATTACGCTGTAGTCTAATTTCCTTTGATTCAACATTGCGCTCAAATGTATCGGTTGGAATGCCACTCGATGCCCTGATTTATACTAAAGATAGTTTAAAACAGCCTACAGGTAAGCGAATTACTGAAGATGATCAGTATTTTCAGAGTATTAGTAAGCAATGGTCGGAGACTTTGCGTAGTGGATTGCAGGAAATGCCAAAGCCAACTCCAGATTACTTTGCTTAGATTAGGATGATATGAACAGTAGTTAGATAAAAATGTACATATGTAATCTAATGAAAAACATTGCTGCTATTTCATTGAGTTGTTTTTAATTGGTTCTTAGGTTATAAAACAATCATAAAAATAAAATTGAGTGATATTAAATCATGAAATTTCAACTCTGCTATGCAAGTGAGGCAACTGCTTCAGATAAACATATTTTAAATGATTTACGTAACATCTTGAATGAAGCACGTCATTTTAATATTAAGCATAATGTGCATGGAGCTTTATTTTTTGCGGATCGTTATTTCTTCCAGTGTATTGAAGGTGAGCAGTCGATTGTTGAAAATCTAGTGGTGAAGCTGTATCGAGATTCGCGTCATATGGATATTCGTATTTTGAGTCGTAATCCAATTGAGCAGATGCATTTTAGCCAGTGGTCAATGAAATATGTCAGTCGAAATAGTCAAGTACAGCAATTTTTTCGACAAAAAGGATTTGATTATTTTGAGCCGCTTAAGCTGAATGAACAGGATTTGCCTGAGTTTTTAACACTTTTATATGATGCAAAGGCTGTTGAAGTATAAATAGTTTAAACATATAAGCAGTCTAAAATTTGAGGTTTAAGTCTTTAAATAAGAAACCAAGCATGGCTTAGCTTCTTATTTAGGAGCGAAAATTAGAGTTTTTTACGCACAGGTCGATTACTCATACGACAAAGTAACTCATAGCCAATGGTTCCATTGGCTTCTGCAACATCATCAACTAAACGGTTTTTACCCCAAAGTTCAACAATTGTACCTAAAGGGGCATTTAAACCTGTAACATCAATAGCGATCATATCCATTGCGACACGACCAATTACACGAGTTGTTTGACCATTGATGGCGACGTAGTTTTGTTTTGGAAATGCACGAGGATAGCCATCGCCATAACCAATAGAAACAATTGCAATATTCATGGCTTGTTCAGCAACAAAAGTTGAACCATAACCAACTGATTCACCTGCTTGAATTTCATTGAGCGCAATGATTTCCGCGGTAAAGGTCATCACAGGCTTGATGTCTAGATCTTGTACCGATTTATCTGTAAATGGTGATGCACCATAGAGCATAATACCTGGACGAACAAAATCAAAATTCAATTCAGGCCATTTGAAAATTGCTGCAGAATTACAGCAAGATGCCATGATTGGATCACAAGCTTCTTTCACATCTAAAAATTGATTTTTTTGTTGTTCATTTAGTGGGTGATTTTCAGCATCGGCATTGGCAAAATGCATTGCGAGAACACACGTAAAGCCATCGGCTTTTAATGTATTAATAATATTAATGATCTCGGGAAATTTAAAACCAAGACGATTCATGCCACTATTGAGTTTGACCCAAACTTTTAAGCCTTTAGCGATATAGATATCTTTGTGTGCATTTAACCAATCGAGTTGAATTTGGTGATGTACGACAATTTCAATATTTTGCTCAATGGAAATTGCCATTTCATCGGCACTGAAAACCCCTTCAATGAGAGTAATCGGTTGTTGAAAACCTAATGCACGAATTTCAAGTGCTTCTTCAAGGTGGGCGACACCAAAAGCATCGGTTTCACTTAAGGCATCTAAGCAGTCTTTAACGCCGTGCCCATAGGCATTAGCTTTGATCATACTAACAATTTTAGCTGTAGGCGCAAGTTGTTTAACGCGATTTAAGTTATATTGCAACGCTTGACTATCAATATAAACTGTTGCTTGACGCACCCGTGTTACTCCTTGGGAATGGCAAATGTAGAACGACATTTCATACAATGTCGATCATGTTAGGGGACTAAATTTTGAAAATATAAGTTTTAAATGCGCTTATGTTTCAGGCGTATATTTTAAACCGACAATATTGTAGACCTATCAAGTCTAAATGGACATGAGCATTTAAGTTTTTAATCATCTATCAGCTTTGAATCGATAAAACATATCTATTGTTGTTTTGACATCATTTGTGAACCAATTAAATTTAAATTTTTCTGTAGAATCAGAGATTTTATCAATTATTTAATTGATTATAAAAGTTGGAATAATAAAATTTAGTGGCAAGTTTTTAAATCGAATGATGTATGAGAGTTCTGTAATGAATGGTTATTTGTAGAGTAAATGAAGTTTTTCTTACACGATTCAATACAAGTACAACAGGTTTCGTAGAAGTGAATGTTTCGAAATTTGTATTTTGATTATTTTGGACAAATTTTTGCTTTGAAAAACTTAAACTTTGGGGACTCAATTTCGATTTAAACAAGATTGAGAAAACTAAATTTCATTAAAATCAATTGGTGGTTGAACTTGCATATACTTGATTGTGATACGCCTAACGACTACACATTAATGACCTTAGTAGCATTAAATTATGATATTAATCAAATCAATACTGGGTCGAGTATGTGTAGCACTTATTTTTGAATAGATAAAAAAGAAGGTGTACATGTGGAAATGAACACCTTACAGGTCTTTGAAGTATATTTATTCGGCAGGATTAAGCGTACTATTTGGAGTAATTACATAAAAAATATGCAAAGCGTCAGAGGCTTGATCAGGCATTTTAAAAAGATGAATTATTCTTCATCATCATACTGCGCATAATACTCAGGTGATAAATTACTGAAACGTGTATATTGTCCTTCAAATGCTAAACGAACAGTGCCAATAGGGCCGTTACGCTGTTTACCAATGATAATTTCTGCAGTACCAGCTTCTTTCGATTCTTTGTTATAAACTTCATCACGGTAAATAAACATAATTAAATCGGCATCCTGCTCGATGGCACCCGATTCACGTAAGTCGGACATAACTGGGCGTTTATTTGGGCGGTTCTCTAACGATCGGTTGAGCTGTGATAATGCAATTACAGGACAGCTCATTTCTTTTGCTAAAGCTTTTAAACTTCGTGAAATTTCGCCAATTTCACCTACACGGTTATCGCCCATTCCTGGAACTTTCATTAACTGAAGATAATCGACCATAATACAACCGAGTTTTCCGCCATGTTGTTTTGCAATACGGCGAGCACGAGCACGTAATTCAGTGGGTGGAAGTGCAGAAGAATCATCAATATATAAGTGTTTTTCTTGTAGTTGTAAAATTGTCCCCGTAACTTTAGACCATTCGTCCCCATCCATTTTACCTGAACGTAAATGCCCTTGATGTACGCGCCCCCAAGATGAAATTAAACGCATTGCAATGGAGTCTGCGGGCATTTCCATAGAGAAAACTAAAGCAGGCAAGTTGTTATTAAATAGCACACTTTCTACAAGATTCATGGCAAGGGTGGTTTTACCCATCGATGGACGTGCTGCAACAATAATCATGTCACCCGCTTGCATACCAGAGGTTTTGTTATCAAGTTCAACAAAGCCAGTAGTTAAACCTGTAATACTGCCTTCCATTTGTGAAAGTTCATCAAGTTTAGTGATTAAATCTGCGGTTACACTTGCAATAGGTTTTGGACCTTGTGCTTTCGCATTATTATTGTGTTGTTCTGCGATCGAGAAAATATTGGTTTCTGCTAAGTCTAAAATTTCACTGACTTCACGACCTTTAGTGTCATAGGCATTTTGCAGCATTTCATTGCCGACTTTAATCATGCTACGTAAGGTTGCAAACTCTTTGATTTTAACTGCATAAGTTTCAAGGTTATAAAAACTTGAAGGTGAGTCTGACATGAGTTGCATCAGATATTCTTCACCACCGACAGTGTCAATTAAATTCTGTTTAATGAGCCAATCATTGACTAAAACAGCATCATAAGGTGAGCTTTCTTGTGCAAGTTTTTCAATGGCACGGAAAATGTATTTATGTCGTGTTGCATAAAAATCATTTTCATTCAGTACATCACTGACTTGTTCAAATGATTCGGCAACAGTCATTAATGCGGTCAGTACAGCCTGTTCAATCGCCAAGTTATGTGGTGGCGTACGAAATTCTTTTAATGGTGCTGTGTCAGGTGACTTGGCATCATTTTTAAAAGTATTTGTAGAAGCAGGGGCGGTTGCCTGAGACATATAAGACCTTGATTTTAAATAAAGCAAAATGGCTGATAGGGGACTGCTTTATCATAAAGCAAAACTCATCCTATTTCCCAATGAAAAAATTCAATAAGCTGAAAGAAGAGGTTTTGAGTAAATTTTATATTTTTCAATTAGACAAATAAAAAAGAGCATGCAAAAGCATGCTCTTTTTTTGCAAAAATTACTCAGCTACGATAGTAACGAGAACTTCAGCAGTAACATCATGATGCAATTGGATTGCGATGTTGAATTCACCAACGTTGCGTAAAGCACCAAGTGGTAAACGTACTTCTGCGCGGTCTACAACAAGACCAGCATTTGTCAACGCGTCAGCGATGTCACGAGTACCGATTGAACCAAATAGTTTACCTTCGTCACCAGCTTTAGCAGTGATAACGATGTTAACTTCGTTCAATTGATCAGCACGTGCTTGAGCAGCAGCTAAAATATCAGCTTCAGCTTTCTCAAGTTCTGCACGACGAGCTTCAAAAGCAGCAGTATTTGATTCAGTTGCAGCAACAGCCTTACCTTGTGGGATAAGGAAGTTACGGCCGTAACCAGCTTTAACTGAAACTTTATCGCCTAGTTTACCTAGGTTTTTAATGCGTTGTAATAAGATAATATCCACAGCTCAACCTCACTTATGATTGTCAGTGTAAGGGATCAAAGACAAATAGCGAGCTTGTTTAATAGCAAGCGCTAATTGACGTTGGTAACGAGCTTTAGTACCTGTAATACGGCTAGGAACAATTTTGCCGTTTTCAGTGATGTACTGTTTTAAAGTGTCAATATCTTTATAGTCGATATACGTTACTTTCTCTGCTGTAAAACGGCAGAACTTGCGACGACGGTAAAAACGTGCCATGTTATGTTCTCCTTAAGCTTCAGCAGAGTCTTGAGCGTGTTGTGCTTCTTCACGTTGAGCTTTACGCGCACGTTTTTCTTCAGCACTTTTCGCCAATAATGACTCTTCAGTAATTGCGTTTTCACGACGGATAATTACGTTACGAAGAATAGCATCGTTGTAACGGAATAATTCTTCCAATTCATTAAGCGTAGTTTGACCACATTCAATGTTCATTAGAATGTAGTGAGCTTTATGAATTTTGTTAATTGGGTAAGCCAATTGGCGACGGCCCCAATCTTCAAGACGGTGAATTTGACCTTCAGCTTCTTTGATGTGAGAAATGTAGCGTTCTACCATTCCCACAACTTGATCGCTTTGGTCTGGGTGTACCAGAATTACGATTTCGTAGTGACGCATTGTCAGCTCCTTACGGTTTATGCAGCCCCAATCTAATAAAGATTGAAGCAAGGAGTCACAATTAAATTAACTTGAAAAGTCAATCAAATTGAGCCGCAAAATATTGCGAGGTGGTATTATAGGCATAATGTTATTGGATTACAATCTAAATTAATTTTGTTTAAATATACTATTTTGTAGTTTCTAAAACTTTTTGAACCAAATCACAATTTAATTTAAGCGGGCTGATCTCATAATCAACAATTTTTTGGCGATCTTTATGGGAAATCTGATTATCTTTTAGTTGAAAATCACTATTATGGCTATACCAACGGAAATTAGGCAAGGATTGGTATGGGTCTTCAGAAAGAAAAGTGTACTTTTGATTGATTACAACATCACGTGCTAATGATTTATAAAAACCTAGTCGAATATTTCCTTTCCATTGAATTTGATTAGCTTGTTCTTGTTGATTAAGTGGGAGCGTATTGATTTCAACACGTGCTTGATAATTCATTACTTCATAGAATAAATAAAAGGGGGCACCAGAACTTGACGAAACATATTCTTTACCATTACACATAATCCAATTGTTTAAATAACTTGTTTCTAGAGCGGTATAAACTGTTTGTTCTTGATTGGTTAATTGTTCAAAAGTGACTTGTTGGTAGTTTACAGGTGGAAAATCCCATAAATCTTCATCTCGATTGATTGTTGATACTCGATAGATATTCGATCTCAAGGCATCTTTTAATTTAGTGTGTGAAAAATTTGAAGATAAAGCTTTGGTTTTAGAAGTGATAGAATAGTCTGTAGAAGATCGTAAAGATGGACTATTAGGATTTAACGCTTTTTGAGTGGGTTGAGGATTAGAAGTACATCCTTGTAATAAAAGGGTTAAGCAGACTACTTTTTTTAGCATATAAAATTCCAGTAAAAGTCAAAAACTACATCTAAATAATATAAATTCCGTATTGTTCAGATAATGTTGGATTGTGCCTAAATTTTTTCAAACTTTGTTTTAAAATATAAGAATAGCTTACGATTTCCAGCCTTGTTTTTTCAATTTTTGCCTGCAGCGCTAGTCATTTATGAAATGTTAATGAACCTTATATAAATAAAGAATTTAAAAACTTACTCCCTCAACAAAAACACCACATAACCTTTAAAATTTGGATCATTTTTAAAACTCAATGGTCTGTTCCAGTCACCATGCTGAACAAGTCCAATTTTATAAGGTAGGTTGAGTTTAGTTACTTTTTTTAAATAGTTTTGATAATTCGGAATTGTTTTTGAACCCTGATAGGTTTGAATTGCGAGCTCATCAATACTATTTCGAAGTAACCTAAGCGTTTCAGTATCTTGAATATTTGTCCAATCCAATAATCCTGTGACACTGAGTTGATACTGTTTAGGAAGTTGTAGTCTAATATTTTGCAAAAATAATGCATACTCTTTGAGGTTTTTAGTTTTTGCATCAAAGTCGATTTGAATCCCGATAATTTTATTATCCTTATTTTCCCATTGATGAACACGCTTTAAAATTTTATCCAATTCATGATCTTGCCAATTGAGATGATGATTACGGAAAACAAGCCAAACTTTTTGATGTGGCACTCTTAGAACAGCAACGCCTTGAGGAATTAAAATCGATTTTTTCGTGTTTCGTTCTATTTTGACTTCACCTTGTAGCACATAAATTTCTTTAGCTTTGGCTAAATAAGGGGCAGAAGAAATATCACCCCAAATCCAAAAAGCATCATAATGATTGGCGTCTATAATATTTGTTGATGTAGCATTCTCTGCTGCCGATTGACTTGGGTTACAAGCCATCAAACCGAAAGCAAACATAAAAATAAGTATTAAATAATGAAAGCGCATTGGAAAATTACCAATAATACTTCAATGACTTCGCCCAACTTGAGTTTGGGTAGTCTCGTTTCAGTTGATCAAACCATTGTTTTCGAGTGTTTTTAGGAACGTCTGCATCGCCACAATCATTCGTACCATTGGGTGAGTAACACATGACAGAACGATATAGAGCATAGGCTTTTAAGTCGCCATTGGGTTCATTTTGAATGATATTTTTATAGGCCGTTCCACGAGCAAAAGGCGTACCCTTAAAATTGGTTTGATTGTTTTCAGTCTGCCACGAATAATAATAGTCACCATAACGTGAATGACGCATATATTCACCTAAACATACATTCAACAATGCATTTTTCGGTGATTGTACAAGTTGTTTAGACAGTGTGATTAAATCGGGGCATTTAAGTTGCGGTGTAATATTTGAGCCTTGCCAAATAAAATCAGAAAATGGAGGTTGTTCTTTGAGTGCATCATTGGATTCATAAGATTTATATTGATTCGCATCTTTAGGTAAATACTTAATATTTTGATTAAATAGAGCAAAATTTTGCACATTTAAAGATTTAGATAATAAGGTATAAATCGCAGTATTCTTTTGATTTTGTGTACTTATGCTCGACTGAATAATTGTTTGTAACGACTTTTCATTGGCAAAGTCGTGGATAAAATTCTTTTGCAAAATTGCTTGGCTTATTTGTGGATTTTTACCAATAAATGCTTGAGTATTTTGGCTTTGATTGAAGTGATTCGCTAAAGCTGTTTCAAGTAGGGCTTTGGTATTACCATTATTCGCATGTTGGTAAAGTTGTAACCAATGCTGCTGGGCTTGCGCTTTATTTTGTTTTTCTAAAATTTGCCCAATTAAAAATTGTTGACTCAATTGCAAAGCGCTGTTGTTCTGTGTAGCAGCTTTCGGTAAATAAGATAAAGCGTCTTGGTTCTTTCCTTGAACATAAAATAAATGAGCAGCTTGTAGATATTGGAATAACTCAGGTTGTGTTTTAAAGAACGCTTTTTGGCTATTCAATTGTGTCCATGTAATCGGTTTATAGTTTTCATCACCTGTTTTACGCATTTGCATTAGGTTATAGGTAGTCAATAAAAAAGGTTCATTGAGTAATTTAGGATTAAAATTTTTTGAGCGAAAAACCCGTCGATCCAATTCTGCAGGTAGTTGATCCATTTCTAAATTATATAAAGGAGATTCAGGGTGATTGATTTGCCATACAATTTCATTGACTAATAAATCTTGTCGATCTGTTAACCATAAACCACGACGCATCAAACCACGGGCGCTTGCGACATATTGCCCTTTTGGATACAGCTTTGAATATTCGGTAATGTTGTTAAAAAAGTTTTTAACGGAAACATGATTAATTTTATCAGGGTTGATATCGCCATATTGATCTTGTGCAGAAGCAAAAGCAGTATTGAGTTCTGTTCGAATAAGCATATATTGCGCTGTTTCTTTAAGCCAAGGGTCTTCAACTTGGCTTAATGCTGTATAAATTTTAGAAGCTGCGGAAAAGTTAGTATTGTAAAACAAAATACTACCATTCAAGTACGAGGCATATTGGCGTGTTGTTACTGACCAATTTGGGTTTACTGAAATAAGCCCAATAGATTTTTCACAATCGATGAGTTTTGAGCGGGCATCAATTAGTAATTGTTTTTCAGCTATTGGAATATTTTTATTGGCTTTGACTTGATTAGTAAAACTTTGTTGTCCTTGTTGTAAGGAAATACAACGCTCCTCATAACTAACTTTATCTTGATCGGGTTTAAAGGGTTTACGTTTATTATTAACTTTATTCTCGGTAATAGTGGGGAATAAGCTCACATCAAAAGGTACGCTACCATATTGGGCTGACCAAAGGTTTAAATCGGGCTTTAATGTTTTAATTCGTGCCAAGCCTAGATCGCTCAGCAAAAGTGTCATATTGGTTTTATTGTCATTACCAGGTATTAAAACGGGTAAATTACTACAGGCATTATAATCTGATCCATCTAGACTAAAATCAGGTGAACAGTATTCATCTGAACCTGCATAGCTTTGTTGTGTGATAAAAAGTGTTGTGGGAATGAAAGCAATAAAAATAGATTGATATAGTGTTGTTATGTTCATGAATCGTTATTTATAAGTAAGGAATGCATTAAATCATAACAATTAATTCGAAGAATAAGGATGGCAAAAATAAAAAAATAATGTAATTTTAAGATGGATTCTTGAGAGCGATTTTAAAATTGCAGATTAAAGCTAGGGAAGAAAAGATAGAGAGAACTCTATCCTTTCTAAAACAGGGGTAAATGTGGTGCGGGAGAATTTGTGCTAAAACTAAAACTAAAACTTAAAACCGTAATTAAAATTACTGAATATAAGAAATAGCGTTTTGCCCAAATTTGATCATTTTCAGCTTTAAAACCAATGATCGATAGATACACCCAATATGCACACATAGCATTGAAGATGATCACGAAGAAAATATTGGTATAGCCAAAACAATACAAACCATTTAAAACCAATGCAAACAAAATCACGTAAATCAGGCTTTCGACCTTAGTACGAACAATTGAGCGTGCAACAGGTAAAATAGGAATTCCAGCATTTTTATAGTCATCAAAACGATAAATTGCGATACCCCATGAATGTGGCATTTGCCAAAATGCATATGCTAAAAAAATCAGCAATGCAGCAACGTCAAATTCATTTGATACAGCGGTGTATCCAATAACAGGAGGGCTTGCGCCAGAAATACTACCAATCACCGTTTGGTGAATGCTGGTACGTTTGCTCCATAAACTATAAAAAATTACATAAACCACAAAACCAAGTACAGCAAAACCAAAGGCATATGCGTTAACAAAAAACCATAATAGAGCAAAACCCGATAGACCTAAAACTGCTGAGAAAATTAAAGCAACAGTTGGACTGATGGTTTTTTTAACCAATGCACGGTTCATTGTCCGTTGCATTTTATGGTCAATGTCTTGATCGATGACGTTATTGACAACACAACCTGAGGCAACAACAAGTGTTGTACCAAGTAGGGTGATGAATAGGAGAAGGAAATCTACTGAGCCCTGAGCGGCTAAAAAGAAGCCGCCCAGAGTGGTAACAAAGTTACCAAAGAGAATTCCTGGCTTAGTCAGGAATAAATACTTTTTAAACATGCCGATCAGTTTAGATCATCATGTTTGAATGTAAGTAGTTCATAATCCACACAGAACCAATAAGCAATACAGCAATGGTTAAAATTGTGTAGACAAAAGCAATCACATTCCAACGTTGTTCAGATGACGAGTTCATGTGCAAGAAGAAAACCAACTGTACAAGAACCTGAGCAACCGCTGTAATTGCAATGGTTGCAACTACAGCGCCACCTGTCATACCGCTCATCACCATCCCAAACGGGATGATGGTAAGGATAACAGACAGGATGAACCCGATAGAGTATTGCTTAATATTGCCGTGCGAAGCATCTGCAGTATTATGGTCATGACTCATTATAGTGCTCCCAGTAAGTAAACTACGCTGAATACACAGATCCAAACGATGTCAAGGAAGTGCCAGAACAAGCTTAAACAAGCAAGGCGACGAGTATTTGGAAGTGTCAAACCATTTTTCTTGATTTGATACATCAATACAAGCATCCACACTAGACCAGAAGTTACGTGAATACCGTGTGTTCCTACAAGTGTAAAGAACGAAGATAAAAACGCACTATGACTAGGGCCGTGACCAGCGTGAACTAAATGATTGAATTCATAAAGTTCCATGCCGATGAATGTTGCACCGAATACCCATGTAATTGCCAACCACATTAAAACTTGGCTAACATTTTTCTTGTATGAAGCAAGTACCGCGAAACCAAAGGTCACAGAAGAAATAAGGAGAGCAAAAGTTTCGACAAGTACGAAACCTAAGGTATCACCAAATAATTCTTTAGGACTAGGGGTGCCCGGCGGAATATGACTGCTTAATACAGCGAACGCGATGAAGAGTGTACCGAATAAAATCAAGTCACTCATCAAGTAGGTCCAAAAACCAAAGACGGTGATGTCTGTATCATCGTGATGATGATGCTCGTCGTGTCCGTGGTTATCGTGATGAAGTACTTCAGTCATGTCCTTAGTCCTTCTTCAAGTGTTTTTCAAGTAAAGCGTAACGTTCGTTTTCGATACGTTCAACTTCAGCAGCAGGGACGTAGTAATCCACTTTTTTCGTGAATGAACTTACGATGAAGCTGATGATCGCACCAAGGAAGCAAACAGCAGCTAACCACCAAATGTGCCAAATCAATGCAAAGCCCATAGCCGTAATGAACATTGCAATCACGAAACCTGCAGCACGGTCAGTCGGCATATGAATATCTTCATATGAATCAGGACGTGCATATGCTACACCATTTTCTTTGTCAGTCCAGAAAGTATCAATACCATTGATTTTTGGAAGATGAGCAAAGTTATAGAATGGAGCAGGTGACGAAGTCGCCCATTCAAGTACACGACCATCCCATGGATCGCCAGTGTGGTCCATGTTGTCGTGACGTTGTAAGAAACCAACGATGACTTGCATTAGGAAACATGCGATACCAATAGCAACTAGTACAGCACCAAACAATGCAATCGCGATATACGGATCCCATTCAGGGTTATCATATGTATTCAAGCGACGAGTCATACCCATGAAACCAAGGATATAAAGTGGCATGAATGCAAAATAGAAACCGAAGAACCAGAACCAGAATGATGCTTTGCCCCAAGTTTCATTTAACTTCCAACCAAACATTTTTGGCCAGTAGAAAGTGATACCTGCGAACATACCAAATACCACACCACCAATAATTACGTTATGGAAATGGGCAATAAGGAACAATGAGTTATGTACCAAGAAGTCCGCTGGTGGAACTGCCATCAATACACCTGTTAAACCACCGATACCAAAAGTCACAAGGAAGCCAAGTGTCCAGTACATTGGTGATGTAAAGGTAATACGACCCTTATACATAGTGAATAACCAAGAGAAGATTTTCACACCAGTTGGGATCGCGATGATCATAGTCATGATACCGAAGAACGCGTTAACGTTGGCACCAGAACCCATTGTAAAGAAGTGATGTAGCCATACTACGAACGCAAGTACTGTGATCGCAATAGTCGCATATACCATTGATTTGTAACCAAACAATGTTTTGCGAGAGAAAGTAGAAACGATTTCCGAATACAAACCAAAAGCTGGAAGAATCAGAATATATACTTCTGGGTGACCCCAAGTCCAAATCAAGTTCACATACAGCATTGGGCTACCGCCAAGCTCGTTTGTGAAGAAGTGGAAACCGAAGTAACGGTCAAGCGTTAACATTGCAATAGTTGCAGTTAATACTGGGAATGATGCGATGATCAATACAGCTGTACAAAGTGCAGTCCATGTAAAGATCGGCATATCCATAAGACCCATGCCAGGCGCACGCATTTTAATGATGGTAACAAAGAAGTTAACACCAGTAAGAAGTGTACCTAGACCTGAAACTTGGAGTGCCCAAATATAGTAGTCAACACCAACACCAGGAGAATACTGAATACCAGATAGAGGCGGGTAAGCCATCCAACCTGTTGCAGCGAATTCACCTAATACAAGTGAAACCATCATCAAACCTGCAGCACCAGCAAATAACCAGAAGCTTAAAGAGTTTAATAATGGGAATGCTACGTCACGTGCACCAATTTGAAGAGGTACAGTGATGTTCATCATACCTACAACAAGACCCATTGCTACGAAGAAGATCATAATTACGCCATGCGCAGTAAAGATCTGGTCGTAATGGTCAGGATGTAAGTAACCTTCACCACCACCTTTTGCAAGGAAGAGTTGAAGACGCATCATGATCGCATCTGCGAAACCACGCAACAGCATGACTACAGATACAACGATATACATAATACCAATTTTTTTATGGTCTACAGATTTAAACCATACATTCCAAAGGTAGCCCCATTTTTTGAAATAGGTAATACCACCGAGTAAAGCAATTGCACCTAAAGCCATGATTACCATGGTAACAAGTACAAGAGGCTCTTTAGGGATTGAATCCCAATTGAGTTTACCCAATAACAGAGTCATGCTCATATCTTATTCCCCTACAGAAGCAGATGCATGTTCAGCACTTGCATGTTCAGCACTTGCATGATTTGCACCATGGTAGTTGCTCATGTAAGTCTTAATAATGTCGTTGAACAAGTTAGGCTCAACTGAAGAATAATAAGTCACAGGATGAGGCTTAGTAGGGAATGGACCTTTACGTTCAGCTTCGTGTGCAGCTTTAATTTCTTCTGGTGTATGAGCATTGTTGACCATTGCTTCAATTTGGTGCTTAGAACGATCACCATCTTTCAGAGATGCGAATTCTGCTTTATCCAACATAGGTTTTTGGATTGCATCAGCATTTACTGAAGTACCATTGCCAGCTTTAACAGCATCAACCCAAGTATTGAATTCAGCGTCAGTTACCGCATGCGCACGGAAACGCATTTGTGTAAAGCCATAACCACTATAGTTTGAAGAGAAACCACGGTAACCTTCAGCTGGGCTATGTTCATCAGCAATAATATGAAGCTGAGTTTGCATGCCTGCCATTGCATAAATCTGACCAGCTAACTGTGGAATGAAGAATGAGTTCATTGTGAAGTTAGATGTGATTTTGAAATTAACAGGTGTAGCAACTGGGAAGCGTACTTCGTTTACTGTCGCAATTTCTTGTTCAGGATAAACGAAAATCCATTTGAACTGTTCAGCAATAACCTGAATAGTTAATGGTGCTTTTTCTGATTCTAGCGGACGATATGGGTCATATTTGTGCGAACCATACCATGTGATATAAGCAAGAATACCAATAATAATACATGGAATGCCCCATACTACAATTTCAATTGCAGTTGAGTGCGCCCAAGTAGGTTTATAGTCTGCATCTTTATTTGACGCGCGATATTTCCAACCAAACCACAATGCCATAATGATCGAAGGAATTACGACCAATAACATTAAGTAAATTGCAGTCATCATTAGGTCACTTTGACCTGCTGCAACTGAACCTTTAGAGTTTAGAAGTACCATATCACCACCACACCCTGTTAAAAGTGCAGTCAGCGTTGATAAAGACAATACAGCTAAAATTGTTTGTCTCATTTTACAACCTCGGTGAAGAGTCCCATTCCCTATATAAATATGGGATAGCGATTAAAGTGTCGCATGATTAAAAATGCCCATTATTAACAAATAGTAATCATTCTCAATAATGTGACACCGCTACGTTGTAGGGCATTATGCCTCATATCGTCAAACTTAGCTATAGATAAGGGGGGAATATGTTGTGTGAAAAATACCTGATATGTTTAGTCGGAAATGTAGCTAAAACAAAAAGATAAACTATTATTTTTTCATTGCTTAGAGTTAAAAAATGGCGGAAATCCGCCATTTTATTATTTAGAAGTTATTTGGAAATTTCTATGACTCGGGTTTTTGCAATTCGATCGTGTAGCGCAATATTTCCTTTACTAAAGAACATCACTAAGTCAACGATAAAGATAATTGCGAGTAATGGCATAAATGCAACCATTTGTGAAAGCACAATAAATAAGAATGAGCGAACAAAAAAACCACGTAATGAGCCAGGTGGAAGAAGCGTTGTATTATCTACAATTTGAAGATTAAACAACTTCTTACCGATACTTTGCCCTGATTTTTTAATCATGGTGCTTTGAACTAGAAGTAAAATGAATACAAAAGCGAGCATCGCCATATGTGCTGAAACAGGAATGCTCTCATTGAGTATTTCCACAACTTTCATCTGATTTTCCATAGATGCACCAGATTCAGCAATTTTTTTGGCTTCATCAGGCATGTAATACATCATGACCATCAGTTGCGGTAAGAAAAATAATGCAAGGTCAGTCACTTTTGCAGAAATGCGCTTACCTACAGGTGCAGCTTGAACATTGTTTGGTGTAATTGGTGTTTTTTGAGTCGTTATGTTTTGATCAAGATTATTTTCAAAAGGTGTATTATTGAACGTTGGATTTACTATTTGTTGTCCGACAGGTTCATATTTCAATTGACCTTGCGTCAATTCACCTAAAGCTTTCCATTCAGTCATGCCTTGATGCCAAACCAAATCAGTCAATAAAACTTGTTGGCTGCTGAGCATCTGATTGAGTTGCTCTAGTGAATATGGACCGGCTTGTTGATTATTGCGTGCCAAGTAAATTTGCATAAAACTTAAATCTCAAAAAAAACAAAAAACAATATTGAAAAAAAAAAAGACCCACAAGTGTGGGTCTTTTTTAACACAGTTTATTAAGCTTGTTGAGCTTTTTCTTCAGAAAGGAAGAACCAAGTGTCTAAAACAGAATCTGGATTAAGTGAAACAGACTCGATACCTTGTTCCATTAACCAAAATGCAAGATCAGGATGATCCGAAGGTCCTTGACCACAAATACCGATATATTTACCAGCTTTACGACAAGCATGAATCGCCATAGAAAGAAGCACTTTCACCGCTGCATCACGTTCGTCAAAAAGGTGAGATACAATACCAGAGTCACGATCTAGACCAAGTGTTAACTGAGTTAAGTCGTTAGAACCGATAGAGAAACCGTCAAAGTGTTCAAGGAATTGTTCAGCCAATAATGCATTGGTTGGTAATTCACACATCATGATCACTTTAAGACCATTTTCACCACGTTTTAAACCATTTGCGGCAAGAAGCTCAATTACACGCTTCGCTTCATTTACTGTACGAACAAATGGAATCATGATCTGGATGTTTGTAAGACCCATTTCATCACGTGCTTTTTTCAATGCACGGCATTCAAGCTCAAAACAGTCGCGGAAGTTGTCAGATACATAACGACTTGCACCACGGAAGCCCAACATTGGGTTTTCTTCTTCAGGCTCGTATAGCTTACCACCGATCAAGTTTGCATATTCGTTTGACTTAAAGTCAGACATACGAACGATTACAGGCTTGTCTGCAAATGCTGAAGCAAGTGTGGAAATACCTTCAACCAATTTCTCAACATAGAATTCGATTGGAGAAGAGTAGCCTGCAGTACGTGCCATAACAGCTGCACGTGTTTCACGTGGTAAGCTTTCAATGTTCAATAATGCTTTTGGATGCACACCAATCATACGGTTGATGATAAATTCTAAACGTGCAAGACCAATACCTTCATTTGGAATTTGCGCGAAGTCAAATGCACGGTCAGGGTTACCCACGTTCATCATGATTTTGAACGGAAGAGCTGGCATAGATTCAATTGAGTTACGTTGAATTTCGAAATCCAAAGCACCTTCATAAATAAAGCCAGTGTCGCCTTCAGCACAAGATACAGTCACTTCTTGACCATCTACAAGAACTTCAGTTGCATTACCACAACCGACAATTGCAGGTACACCAAGCTCACGTGCAATAATTGCTGCGTGACAAGTACGACCACCGCGGTTTGTGACGATTGCTGCAGCACGTTTCATTACTGGTTCCCAGTCTGGGTCAGTCATGTCAGATACAAGAACATCACCTGGTTGTACTTTGTCCATTTCTTTGATTGAAGAAACGATACGAACTTTACCAGAACCAATGCGTTGACCGATTGAACGACCTTCACACAGAACAGTACCTTTTTGTTTAAGCAGGTAACGTTCCATTGTGCCGACATTTTCACGGCTTTTTACAGTTTCAGGACGTGCCTGAACGATGTAAATTTGACCGTCATCACCGTCTTTTGCCCATTCAATATCCATAGGCGCTTGGTAATGTTCTTCAATGATTAACGCTTGTTTAGCTAATTCTTGAAGTTCTAAGTCATTTAAAGCAAATTGTTGGCGTTCAGCTTTTTCAACATCTACGACAACAACTGATTTACCTGTAGTGCCTTCTTCACCATAAATCATTTTTTGGTGTTTAGAGCCAAGGTTACGACGAATAACTGCATGTTTACCATTGCGAAGAAGTGGTTTAGAAACATAGAATTCGTCAGGGTTAACCGCACCTTGAACAACCATTTCACCCAAACCGTAAGATGCAGTAATGAATACCGCTTCACGGAAACCAGATTCTGTATCAAGTGTAAACATTACACCAGCAGCGCCAGTTTCTGAGCGAACCATACGCTGAATACCCGCAGATAATGCAACGATGTCATGGTCAAAATTTTGGTGTACGCGGTAAGCAATTGCACGGTCATTATAAAGTGAAGCAAATACTTCTTTAATCGCAATTAAAATATTGTCGATACCGCGAATGTTTAGGAAAGTTTCTTGTTGACCCGCAAATGAAGCATCTGGCAAGTCTTCAGCAGTTGCAGAAGAACGTACAGCAACAGCAACGTCAGGGTTGCCTTTTGAAAGTTCAGCGAACGCATCACGAACTTCTTTTTCTAAGCTTGCTGTAAGTGGGGTATCAACAATCCATTGACGAATTTTAGCGCCAGTTTCTGCAAGAGCGTTAACATCATCAACATTCAATTGTTTTAATTCAGCTGAAATTTTAGCATTTAAACCGCTTTGCTCAAGGAATTCACGATAGGCAGCAGCAGTGGTTGCAAAACCACCTGGTACTGATACGCCAGCATTTGCTAAATGGCTGATCATTTCACCAAGTGATGAGTTTTTACCACCCACGAGTTCTACGTCGTGTTTCCCGAGTTTTTCCAGACCGATTACGCGTGCTTCCAAAGTTGTTACTCCACTTTTGCAGTATTCACTATCTTGGTATCAAATTATAACAAAAAAAACCGCTTTTTGATTCAACCAAGCGATAGTCATGTAAGATGACGTTACTATAAAGATTATACAGTGCGATGACAAATGTTTGAGGAGAATTTTAATGTCGGGAAGTAACCAAATAAAGAGAAGCGTTTTTTTTATTTCTGATGGTACAGCTATTACCGCTGAAACACTGGGTCACTCTTTGTTGGCACAGTTTCCACATGTGAAATTTGACATTCATATTATCCCTTATATTACGAGTGAAGAGGCGGCCATGAATGTGGTCGAAGAGATCAACAAACGGGCGGAAATAGATGGTGAACAACCCTTAGTTTTCGATACTTTAGTTGACCCTTACGCACGAGATATTATAAATACTGCAAATGCTGTAAATCTTGATGTATTTGAAGGGCTTATCAGTAAACTATCAGATGTTCTAGGAACTGCGCCTACAACTTTAGTCGGACAGACCCATGCTGTGACCGATTCTGAGTCGTATAAAGCACGTATTGATGCTGTACATTTTGCTTTAGATAATGATGATGGTGCACGTACACGACACTACGATAAAGCTGATTTAATCCTGATTGGCGTGTCACGTTCAGGTAAAACACCGACCTCTATTTATCTATCATTACAGTTTGGAATTCGTGTAGCGAACTATCCACTTACAGAAGAAGATTTGGATGATAATCGTTTACCTGCGGTCTTAAAAGAGCATAAACACAAGCTTTTTGGTTTGATGATTGATGCAGAACGCTTGGTTGCAATTCGCTCTGAACGAAAGGCAAATAGTCGTTATGCGAGCTTTAGTCAGTGCCAAATGGAGTTGCGTGCGGTAGAGGGAATTTATATTTCGGAAGGAATAAAACATCTCAATGTTTCTGAAATGTCTATTGAAGAAATCTCAACTCGTGTGTTGCAAATGACAGGTTTAAAACGTCGAATTGGATAATATTTGTACACTTTTAAGGGTTTTGTAAGATCCTAGTTTGAGCGTTAATAATTCTTCGTATTTTTATATATTTCGAAAAAAAGCTGAACATCTGTTCGGCTTTTTTTGTGTGAAGTTGTGATTATTTAAGGTGACTAAAATAACAATAATAAATGCTTTAGTAACCTGTTTGAATGATGAATTTATTGCTAAAAAAAGCGTTATTTTGAACATAAAATAATCACATTGGGGGTGGGTTTTGTTGTTAACTTTGCATGGTATCACTAAAAAAAATGGCCTTTATAGTTGTGAAAATGATACTAATATTGTTTTACGTGATATGAGGTATCACAAGTATTTAGAATATAAATAGTTGAGAGATGCTATTTTGCCTATTTTTTGTTCTGAATTTTGAATTGAACATCAAAGAAATGATTTTTGGGTTCATGCGCTTCAGCAATAATTGATTTTTTTGATGATGTTTGGCATCAATA
Organism: Acinetobacter sp. TY2; assembly: GCF_046269225.1. Taxonomy (NCBI): domain Bacteria; kingdom Pseudomonadati; phylum Pseudomonadota; class Gammaproteobacteria; order Moraxellales; family Moraxellaceae; genus Acinetobacter; species Acinetobacter sp. TY2. Next base: position 94,559 of record NZ_JBJZOR010000010.1, on the reverse strand, counting down.
CAAAAGTAATCAGAGATATTATATAGATATGATTTATATTTTAATGATATGAAAAGGTGGTTTTTTTGAGTTTTGACTGATCAAGTTAGTGCTGTATAAAAGAGAAGCTCTTATTAGCTTCTCTTTTTATTGGCAGAATCTAATATGTGGTAATAATAACATCAACTAAATGTTCAATGCCTTCCATACTTTGTACAGCATTTTTAGTAATTTTTAAGATAGGCCATGTAATTAGTTTGCAGTTGCCTTTTTGCAAAGCTGAATAATAGGTATCCGATTTAAAAAATACTTTCTTCTCTGTGGCAGAGTTTGGCATGAGTTGACGTTTCATCCAAGTATTACTGACTTGTGATTCTAAATAGCGAATCGCCAATAAAGATTTTACACGGTTGTTAAATAAGTGGCGATTTTTACTAATGAGAGGGTGGGCAATAATTTTTTGAATCGCATTTTCGGTTTGAGGTAAAACAAAATGAGGTTTAATTTGAAAAACTTTTACAAATTGCGCTTGTTTGATCAATAGTGCAAGATGAGAAATAGTCAGTTGATTTGCGCCAATCACAGCAACGTTTAATCCTGAAAAATTGGCGATTTTGATTTGGTCAGCCGCAATGATTTTTCCCTGAAATTCTTGAAAATACTCAGCGCTATTGTGGAAAAAACTATCTTGTTGCTGCTTTTGTTTTGACATCCGATGTAATCCTTTTTGTTTTAATTGTTTGCAGTGAGTTCTGCTGTTAATTCATATATCCAACTTGGAGCCTTTGGTAAAGATTTTTCTAGTATCTGGTCAGTCATTTTCACCATAAAATCAATGGGCATGTGAAATCATTTTAGATTGCGATCAACGGTTTTTTTGCCATGAAATTGGATCAGTTGGAACCAAAGGTTACGGCGATCTTCTACTATACCTCCACCAATACGAGAGAATCTTCTTATTGCGACATACAGTTTTTTTTCGGGTAAACCTAACTTAATGTCGTTGACCCACATTTTATTGATCAGTGATAAATAAGCTAAAGTTCCAAGCAATAAATGTAAATCAACAATACGAGCAGCCATTTTCCCGAGTTCAATCGTACTTTTATTGATGCCTTATGTCTTCATGACGCTTAAAGCCAATACCTAAGTGTCGTGCCTCATCGTCATTAATGAGTTAAAAAGCTTAGTGACAGACAGGATCATCAACTGTTTCAAGGACAAATGTAAAAAATTACACCATCGAGAGTGACTTTAAGCATAGGAATGACTGCGCCTAATATATAAAAAGGCATATCATCAGCATAGGTGTCGAGCCATTCAATAATCGGGCGTAATTTTTATTGGGCTTTGGAGTGCCATCCTCTAACATATTCAAACGTTTCATCTGTTCTATTTCAGCATTGGCATGGCATTGTTCTTCAGCGTGAAAAATGGCATATATTTCACGCAGTGTTTCGGTTGTAGCTTTATTGCTTTTCTTCTGATGTGTATATGAATGAATAAGTGTATATAAAATGAGTTGGCAATTTATTTTAAATTGAAGTATTTAATCAAAAAATATAACAGATTTTGTGCACTAGCTTGATCGTTAACTATATTATTACGCGTGAATATTAAGAAATATATTAAACAGAGTGATTGATTATGCAGATTAAAATAATTTTCATTGGGGTAATGGTTCTTTCTCTAAGTTCAATCAGTAGTGCTGTAGATACTAATGCTCAACAGAAAATTCAAATTGTTAAGAAGCTTTATAATAGTCTACTGGATGGTTCAGCCTTAGGCGAGGATGAAGCCATTCGTCGTTATGGTAGTCATGAATTACGTCAAATTTTAAAGAAATTAGAAGTCATTTCAGATCATAACGAAGGTGATCAGTGTGAATGGCAGGCGGCAGGTGTGCTTATTCCTGGTCAAGACACTGATTTAACAGCAAACAAAATTCAATATTCAGTGTTACAAAATGGTCGAGTACGTGTGCAGGCGAAAAATTTTGGTCAAAGTTTTAAAGTTGATTTTGATGTGAAATGTACAAATTTGGGCTGTAGTATTACTGATTTTTATACACCACAAAGTTATAAAAATATGATGGCAAGTTATGCTCGTAAAGGTCAATGTTGATTAATTGACCCACTATATAAAAATAGCCACTTTTAGCGTGGCTATTTTTATATATAAAGATTCTAAGTACGAAAAATAGTATTTAATTTGACTGTTTCAAATCTATTAATAAACTAAAGTTATTTAAACGTTTGTCTGTGTCGAAAATATCACAAGTAAAAATGAACTCATCGACGTCATATTGCATGAGTAATTTTTCTAAACCTTGTTTCACTGTTTCAGGTGAACCAATTTGTGCCATCGCTAAGAAATTCTGTACCGCTATTTTCTCTGACACAGACCATCGACCTTCCATGGTTTGAACAGGTGGTTGAAGTTTTAGACTACGTCCGGTCAATAAAGCTAATATTCTTTGATAGACACTTGTTGCTAAAAATTCTGCTTCTTCATCAGTGTCAGCAACAACAGTTGGTACGCCCATAGATACATAAGGTTTGTCTAAATATGGGGAAGGTTGGAAATTTTCACGATAGAGCTGAATCGCTTGACCGAGCATACGAGGAGCAAAATGTGAAGCAAAGGAGTAGGGAAGTCCCAACTGTGCGGCAAGTTGTGCGCTAAATAAACTTGATCCAAGTAACCATACAGGGACATGCGTATTTTGTCCTGGTGTTGCTGTAATGCGTTGTCCTTGTTTAGCTTCACCAAAGTAGCTCAAAATTTCTAGGACATCTTGTGGAAATTGCTCTTCAGTTTCTTGGCGACCACGTCTTAATGCTCGCATTGTGACTTGATCTGTTCCCGGTGCACGACCTAAGCCAAGTTCAACTCGTCCTGGGTACAGTGTTTCTAATGTACCAAATTGTTCAGCCACAACAAGTGGAGCATGGTTAGGTAACATAATGCCACCTGAGCCAACTTTAAGTGTCGATGTATTGGCAAGTAAATAGCCCAGAAGTACAGCTGTAGCAGAACTTGCAATACCATCCATATTATGATGTTCGGCTAGCCATAAGCGTGAAAAACCAAGTTTTTCAGCATGCTGTGCCAATTCAAGGGCATGTTGTAAAGAAAATTGTACCGATTTATCTTCACGGACGGGAGCAAGCTCAAGAATGGAGAATTGCGTATTGTGCAATGAGCGCATATTTAAACTCTTTTATAATCATATATCGAAATAATACGATATATGGGGGTGGAAGTATATCGCTTATTTTCGATATTTGTGTGTGTATTAAATATTGATCATTGCAAAATAGATTTTGTAATTTTTATCAGGCGTAAAAAAACACCCGAAGGTGCTTTTGAGTTGAGTGAGTAAGTTAATCACGCCAATTTTTATTTTTGTACTGACCGTAGTGATGACCATTGTCATGGCGATAATTACGATCATTATAACGATAATTTGAGTTACGATAGCCTGATGATCTGCGATCATAACGATCATTGTAGTTGCCATTATAGTTACGGTCATAACGGTCATCATAACGACGATCTTCAGAGACTTTTTTACCTAAAGAAGCCCCACCTGCCGCACCAAGCGCAGAGCCAATATAGCCACCTGTCGATCCAGATACATTCCGACCTACAGTATAGCCACCAGCGCCACCGAGTGCTGCGCCAATTGCGGCACCTGTACGATCTTTGCGGTTTGCGGAAGCTGCTGCACCACCTGCACCACCAATCGCTGAACCGATCATTGCACCTGTTGAGCCACCCATTTGCTGACCAATTGCCGCACCAACCACACCACCTAAGGCTGAAGTTAATGCAGTATTTGTACTATTACCTGCATGTGCAGTGGTTATTAAGCTTGTAGCGATTACAGTTGCGCCGATCATTGCTGTAATTTTCATGGTCAACTCCTTGAGAAGCTTCTCTAATATTTTGTCTTGAGTTTAATGTAACGAAATACTTCGCTTTGATTGTGAATGCTCATGTATGCAACATGATGTGAATAGTAAATGCTTTGTATCCACTCTTATTAATTTCTCCATAATTATGTTCGTATTCTTGTTTTAATCTGTGCAATATTGAAACTAAAGAAAGTGGTTCAAAGGATAAATTAAAGGGTAGGAATACATAAAAAAGCCCTCAATCGATATCGATTGAGGGCTTTTTCTCACCGCACATTAAATTAATGACGGTGCTTTTTATAATACTTTTTGTTGTGCTTTTTACTATATTTGCGGTCATCGTAGTGGCGATCTTCAGATACTTTTTTTCCTAAAACTGAGCCACCCGCTGCACCTAATGCAGAACCAATATAACCACCTGTTGAACCGCCCATATTTTTCCCGACAGTATAACCACCGACACCGCCTAAACCACCACCGACTGCGGCTGCTGTACGGTCACGTTTATTGGTTGCAACAGCAGCACCACCAGCACCGCCAAGCGCAGAACCGATCATTGCACCTGTGTTGCCGCCCATTTGTTTACCAATTGCTGTTCCAGCAACGCTGCCCAATGCAGAAGTTGCTGCAATACGTGTCGAATTATCTGCATGCGCACTAACCGTAAATACTGAAGAAACTGCAAGTGCAGTACCAAGTAACATTGCATTAAGATTCATCATTCACTCCATGTCCTGTTAGGGACTAATGTCTTTCATTTAATATTTGATGTAAGCAATGTACCAAAGACAAGGGCTTTGAATGTGGAGATGAAATACTAGAGTTATAGCGTTTGGTATCGGAGTGTATGCTTTGTATTAATATTGTCTATTTAGAAAACAAATGATTGAAAATTTTGTGAAATATATCACAAAAATATAAAAGCTTAATTTTTATAAAAATACATATAGATGAAAAGATCAGGTGTGGTAGTAGAAGTCAGCGAATAGATATGTCAATTAAGAGGCAGAATCGTTAAACTAAGCGCAATTTTAGAATTCTTTACTTAATTTGAGTATGCTGCATCAAATGTGATGTATCACCCGATAATATTGATAGAAGCTTTATTTTATTGATTTTATATTGGCTCTAAAAAGTAAAGACGAGCTTGAGAATAGATTTAAATGAAAGAATCGTTACGTTTACGATTAGATCAACTGTGTGATCGACATGAAGAATTAGAAGCCTTATTGGCAGATATCGAAGTCATTTCTGATAATAAGCGTTTTCGCAATTTATCTCGTGAACATAAAGATTTAACAGAAATTACAGATGTTTGGAAAAAGTATAAACAGGCAGAAGAAGATATCGTCACGGCTGAAGCGATGCTTTCTGATCCTGACTTTAAGGAAATGGCGATTGAGGAAATTAAAGAGAATAAAGCTTTAATTGAAAGCCTTGAAGCCGATCTGAATGTCTTGATGATTCCAAAAGATCCAAATGATGCCAACTCTGCATATTTGGAAATCCGTGCAGGAACAGGCGGTGATGAAGCTGCTATTTTCTCGGGTGATTTATACCGTATGTACAGCAAATATGCCGAATCACAAGGTTGGCGTATTGAAGTACTGTCTGAAAATGAAGGCGAACATGGTGGTTATAAAGAAATTATTTGCCTAATTAATGGCGATGGTGTGTACGGTCGTTTGAAGTTTGAAAGTGGTGCGCATCGTGTACAACGTGTGCCTGCGACAGAATCACAAGGTCGTGTGCATACTTCTGCATGTACGGTAGCAATTTTACCTGAAATTGATGTCGATACCACGGTTGAAATTAATTCATCAGAATTACGTATTGATACTTACCGCGCATCAGGTGCGGGCGGTCAGCACATTAACAAAACCGATTCAGCGGTACGTATTACCCACCTTCCAACAGGAACAGTAGTAGAGTGTCAGGACGAGCGTTCACAGCATAAGAATAAAGCCAAAGCGATGGCATTACTTGTGTCACGTTTGGAAAATGCAAAACGTGCTGCTGCTGATGCCGCAACATCGGAAATGCGCCGTGATTTAGTCGGTTCAGGTGATCGCTCAGAACGTATTCGTACTTATAACTACCCACAAGGTCGTATGACAGATCATCGTATCAATTTAACGTTATATAAGTTGGATGCCGTAATGGAAGGCGATTTAACTGAACTTTTAGACAGTTTACACCGTGAATATCAAGCAGATCAGTTGGCGATGCTTGCACAGCAGAATGGTGGCTAATGAACATTGCACAGGCTTTAGCCTTACGTGGTGAACCTGAAAGCTACGAACGCCAAGAAAATGCATGGTTGCTCGAACATATCACTAAAATTGATTCATTTGATTTGGTGATGAAAAAAGAGCAAGTATTGACTGCTGAACAAGAGCAAAGCTATGTTGATGCTTTGAAACGTATTGAAGCAGGTGAACCTTTAGCCTATGTCACAGGTTCACAGCCATTTTGGACACTTGATTTAAAAGTCACTAAAGATACGCTCGTGCCTCGTCCAGATACGGAAGTTTTGGTTGAAACGGTGTTGCATTTAGATTTGCCTGAAGATGCCCGCATTGTTGACTTAGGTACAGGGACGGGTGCAATTGCATTGTCTTTGGCAAGTGAACGTCCTGATTGGGATATTACTGCAACTGATATTTATGAGCCAACGCTCGAAGTTGCACAGTTTAATGCTGAGCAACATGATTTAAATCATGTCAAATTTGCCTGTGGCAGTTGGTTGAATGCTTTAAATCGTAATCAATATTTCGATGTGATCGTGTCTAATCCACCATATATTGATGCTGATGATGTGCACATGAAAGGTTTGGCGACTGAACCAAGACGTGCTTTAGTAGCTGAAAATCATGGTTTGGCTGATATTGAGTTGATTATTCAGCAAGGTCAAAAGCACTTAACAGTAAATGGTTGGATTGCGCTTGAACATGGTTATGATCAGGCGGATGCCGTACAACAGTTATTTAAAAAATATGGCTTTAAAGACATTCGTACTGTGAAAGATTACGGTGGTAATGATCGAGTAACCTTGGCATGTCATCCATAAATGACCTATTACAGATCATTTAAGCGTTAAATGTTAAATGTAAGAATAAAAAACCGAGCAAATTGATTTGCTCGGTTTTTTGCTTATTAATATCATGTTTAAACAGTAAAATACTGAATTTTATAGAGTTCAGCAAATAATTAACTTTTAGAGCTTTTAAAGATAGGTATCCGCGATGCTATCTGCAATATTTAGTTGATTTAGACCATCTGTTTCAAGGGCTAAACAGAGTGCAACAATTTTAGCTGTTTCTGCAATATTCTGTTTTTTTAATGCCAAGCCTGTTTGAATTTCTTCGAGGCATTGTTGATTGATATCTAAAGCATCGGCTAAATCGGTTGGATTATTTTGATCCATAAAATTGGCGATGACTTTTTTAAGTTCGATATCTGAACTGCTGAGAATCCCTTGGCGCATTTGCTCATCAAGATCTTCAACGTGGTTGGAAAATGAATGAGTAAAATTTTGCACAAGACTTGCGTCAAGTACATTAATCATTTTAAGCATGGCAATAACCTAGCTGTTTAACAGGGTGGGAGAGTAGAGTTTAAAAATAACTCAAAATATGAGTGAAAAATAAACGACAAATCACTCTACTGCAAGTAGAAATAGATGAGTGGTATGCAATTTTTTCAAGCAGAGTTTTACATTGTTTTTTTCATATTGAATTGAGACTAGTTACTCCTGCCCATCTAATGTAATATTTTCATGGCGATAACTGCCAGGACTTACACCTGTCCACTTTTTAAATGCACGGTGAAATGCACTCGGGTCTTGAAAATATAAATCATCACTAATCTGTTGCAAGGTTTTATCACTGCGACTGAGCAATTCAATAGCGGTATCTCTGCGAATTTCATTTTTAAGTTGTTGATAACTGAAGCCTTCACTTTTTAAACGTCTTTGAATTGTTGCTTCCGAAATATTTAAAAATTGAGTTAATTCATTGAGTTCAAGCCATTCTGAAGGATGTTTTTGCATTAAATGCTTACGAATGATTGAGCTTAATGCATGCGGGTTTTTAAAGCGAACTAATAAATTTTGTGGTGTATTTTGAATGAATTTTTGCCATGCAGAATGGTCTTGTTTAATTGGTGTTTTGAGCCAACTCGCATCAAATTGAATATAATTTTCATCTGCTAAATAGCCAATATTTTCACAAAAACGGACTTTATAGTCTTGATCATCTTGAGGTGCATTGCATTTAAGTTCGATACGATTGAGCGTAATACGTTGTCCTGTCAGCCAACACATCAGTCCGTGAATGAGCATTAAATATGTCGCATAGCTAAACATTCGCTTGGGCTGATCTGTGTCATAAATCACGATATAAGCGTAGTTTTCTTCGGTAAAGAGCGTGCTTTGAAAATCATCTAAAATTGCATTTAAAAATTGTAAAATTTGTCGTAAAGCCGTGTGTAACTGATCGGCATGCATGACCATTTCTGAGAGTAATTTATAACTTCCTCTACGCATATGATGACGGTCCATACCAAAAAACTCATCATTCATGGCATTGGCAAGTTCAGTCCAAAGTTGCGCATAGGCTTCGACTGAAACACGAGCAAGGGGAGAATGAAGAATCTCAGATGCAATGCCTGCTTGATCGAGTATAGGATCAAGAGTGATGCCCTGATTTTTTGCTTCCTGCAATGCTTCATGCACCAAGCTGACGGAAATCGTTCCTTTGCTGTACTGTAACGGTTGATTCTTCAGCGTGTTATCCATTATTTTGTTGGGCATCCATTGTCCAAAAACATCATACATGATGCAACTTTTGGAAATTGTACTCAATTAGACTTACGATTACTCTGCGTGATATGCAAATTTTGTATCGTTAATGCGATACCTGAAAAAAATGAAAAGGATAGAATATGAAAATTGAAGGGAAAGTCGTTGTTGTGACAGGTGGTGCATCAGGTTTAGGTGCAGCAACTGCAAGTTTCTTGGTTGAACGCGGCGCAAAAAAAGTCATCATGGTCGATATGAATCAAGAGCTTGGTCAAGCCTTAGAACAAGAATTGGGTGCAGCATCAAAATTTGTAAAACTAGATGTTACCGATGAAACTGCAGTACAACAATTTTTTCAACAGCTCGAAAAAGATGAAGGTCAACTCAACGGCTTAGTCAATTGTGCAGGTATTGGCCCTTCGGCTAAAGTTTTGGGTAAAAATGGTATTCATGCTCTAGATGCATTTCAAAAAGTTTTGAATATTAATGTATCAGGGACATTTAACATGCTACGTTTTGCGGCAGATGTGATGTCACGTTATGAGTTGAAAAATGGCGAAGAAGATCGGGGTGTTATTGTCAATACTGCATCTGTTGCAGCATTTGATGGTCAAATTGGTCAAACGGCGTATTCAGCATCGAAAGGTGCGGTAGTTGCAATGACTTTACCTTTGGCACGAGAGCTTTCTCAGCATGCAATTCGTGTGATGACTATTGCACCAGGAATTATGGAAACACCGATGTTAAAAGCACTACCGCAAAATGTACAAGATGCTCTGGGTGCTATGGTGCCATTTCCACCGCGTTTAGCAAAGCCAACTGAATTTGCACAGTTGGTCGGTCAGATTTTTGAAAATGGCTATTTAAATGGTGAAGTGATCCGTTTAGATGGTGCAATTCGTATGCAACCACGTTAATCAAACTTATCCGTACTATTTAATCGTTTAGTCTTATTCAAAATTATTAAAGATGAGCGAATTTTGAAGTTCGCTCATTTACCTCAAATATTTTTAATAAATCATTTTGCATAAAAAACACCCTTAAATTGAATTTGATTAGTTTAAGGCTAGGCTTTTCATTGCCTAAAATTTGTGAATATTGAAAATATAAATTTAAAAACTGAGCATTATTGTGACTAAAAGCAAAGCACAGTGAAATATCGATAGGGTCAGCTTGAATAGACATGATCCTAGCAGTCAGAGAAGGGAATCAACATGATTTTAAATGAAGAACAAAAAATGATTCAGGACATGGTGCGTAATTATTCGCAAAATCAGCTTAAGCCTACAGCAGCAGAGCGTGATAAAACCCATCGTTTTCCTACTGAAGAATTAAAGGCTTTAGGTGAATTAGGTGCATTAGGGATGACTGTTGCACCTGAATGGGGTGGAGCAGGGCTTGATTATATTTCGTTAGTTTTGGCGATTGAAGAAATTGCTGCGGGTGATGGTGCAATTTCAACCATTGTCAGTGTACAAAATTCATTGCCATGCGGCATTACGCAAAAATATGGTACGCAAGCACAGAAAGAACAGTATTTGAGCAAATTGGCGACAGGTGAGTGGCTTGGTTGCTTCTGTTTAACTGAGCCTCAAGCGGGTTCAGATGCAGGGGCATTGCAGTGTAAAGCTGAACGTGTAGGCGATGAATGGGTATTGAATGGCACGAAACAATTCATTACATCAGGAAAATATGCCCAAATTGCCATTGTATTTGCAGTCACAGATAAAGCCGCAGGTAAAAAAGGTATTTCTTGTTTCCTTGTGCCGACGCAAACTGAAGGTTTTATTGTTTCTCGTATTGAAGAGAAAATGGGGCAACATTGTTCAGATACGGCTACCATTGTTTTAGAAAATTGTCGTATTCCTGCGGATCACTTACTAGGAAAAGAAGGCGAAGGTTATAAAATTGCATTGTCAAATTTAGAATCAGGACGAATTGGGATTGCATCACAATGTGTAGGAATGGCACGTGCCGCTTTAGAAGCAGCGGTTGAATATGCCAATGATCGTAAAGCTTTTGGTGTCGAACTTGTACAGCATCAAGCTGTAGCATTTCGTTTAGCCGATATGGCAACACAAATTGAAGCTGCACGCCAATTGATTTTTCATGCGGCAAGCTTAAAAGATGCAGGTTTGCCATGTTTAAAAGAAGCCTCAATGGCGAAATTATTTGCTTCTGAAATTGCAGAAAAAGTCTGTTCAGATGCGATTCAAATTCATGGCGGTTATGGCTATGTTTCAGATTTTCCTGTAGAGCGTATTTACCGTGATGTACGTGTTAGCCAAATTTATGAAGGTGCATCAGATATTCAGCGTTTGGTGATTGCACGTGAAGTCATTGCAGGATAAATTACTTTAATGTGAAATTTTTATCGATTGGAAAAAGTCAGTGTTAAATACACTGACTTTTTTATTTTTTTAAATATTTAATATAAAACAAAATGATAGATCTTATCCAAAAACTGCATATCGTTTGAGGTGTTTGGAAATTGTGCGCATATTCTAATCGTGGTTATCTATAGATATACATAGAAATAAACAGTTTCAAAATGAAACAGTTTTAAAAGAATATTTATCGATACATGGATCTACAAATCATGAAGATTTGTATACACGAATAAAGGAAGCGTGATGAAAACATTAGAACAGGCGTATCAAACTTTTAATTATGAGCAATTGGTTCAAGAGCAATTGGTTGGCAATCCTCAATCAATCAATGCTTATGAAGAGTGTTGCGGTCGCTATGTGGGGCAAAATAAAGTAGCGCTGATTTGGGAAGGGAAACAAGGTGAGTCGGCACGATGGACTTTTGATCAACTTGCCGAAGCATCAGCTCAACTTGCACATTATTTTCAATCGATTGGCATTACAACAGGAGATTGTATTGCAGGTTTATTACCACGTACGCCTGAATTGCTGATTACAATTTTAGCAACATGGCGTATTGGTGCGATTTATCAGCCTTTATTTACTGCTTTTGAATCGAAAGCCATTGAGCATCGGATTGAAACTGCGGGAACACGTCTGATTGTGACCAATAGCGAACAACGCACAAAAATCAATGAAATTGAAAATACAGAAATTTTAACCATTCATGCGCAAGGAAAAGTATCTAAAGATGCTGATTTTTGGACGGAAATTGCTAAATATTCTTCTCATTTCTCAGCTGAAATGCTGAGTTTTGAAGATGACTTTCTGATGATGTTTACTTCAGGTACAACAGGTTTGGCTAAATCGGTGCCTGTACCTTTAAAAGCAGTGTTGGCGTTTAAGGAATATATGCGTCATGCAGTAGATTTACGTGAAGAAGATTCTTTTTGGAATCTAGCCGATCCTGGTTGGGCATATGGTTTGTACTACGGTATTGCAGGACCATTGGCTTTAGGTCATAGCATTATTATGGATGAACGTGCATTTAGCGTAGATAATGCCGTGCAAGTAATCAAAAAATATAAAGTCAGTAATTTGACTGGTTCACCGACTGCATTTCGTATGTTTTTTGGATTTAAAGAGCAATTTGATCAAGCGATTCAATCACATTTACGTGTAGTAAGTAGTGCCGGCGAGCCTTTAACTCCTGAAGTTATCCATTGGTTCAAGCATGATTTAGAGGTCAATATCTATGATCAATATGGACAAACTGAACTTGGCATGGTGATTGGAAATCATCACGCACTCGAACATCCCATTAAAGTGGGCTCAGCAGGCTTTGCCAATCCGGGACATCGTTTTGCAGTGCTTGATCAACATCATCAAGAAGTTGAGAGTGGGGGTATTGGTACTTTAGCCATCGACTTTGCACAGTCACCTTTAACTTGGTTTAAGGGCTATGGTGGTAACAATCGTAAATCTTTTGTGGGTGACTACTATTTAACAGGTGATACTGTTCGTTTAAATGAATTTGGCGGTGTCGATTTTATTGGTCGTGCTGATGATGTAATTACAACTTCGGGTTATCGTGTTGGTCCTTTTGATGTTGAAAGCACATTACTTGAATGCACTGAAGTTCTTGAATCTGCAGTAATTGGTAAACCAGATCCTGAACGAACAGAATTGGTCAAAGCCTTTGTAGTACTTAAACCTCATTATGAGGGTAATGAAGCATTGGGCTTAAAACTACAAGAATATGTACGTTCACGGTTGTCGAAACATTCATATCCAAGAGAAATTGAATTTGTGCAAAGTTTACCTAAAACATCAAGTGGCAAAATTCAACGTAATTTACTCAAACAACAAGAGGTTGAATTGATGCAAAAACTACAAAAAGTTAGTTAGTGCTGATTTTATGACTGATTGAAAGAATTATTTTACTCACCCAACACGATTTTAAATCATGTTGGGCTTTTCATTAAAATGTATTGTAATTACAATGAAATTATATTGTAATTTTTTTCGATGTTTTAATACAGAATAAGTTGCTATTCTTTAAACATTATTCGAAATGATTTTTATAGCTATCACATTTCAGCAAATTTTTAGATAAGCTATGTACCTTACATCTTCTACCCGATATAGGCTCGAAACGTAATGTACTCATTTGATCAAGTATTGGAACTCAGTGAAGCTGAAATGCACCTTTATGCACGTCAGATTTTATTGGAGGGTTGGGATCTTGAAGCACAAGAACGGTTAAAACTTGCTAATGTTTTGATTGTGGGTTGTGGAGGCATTGGTTGTACGACTGCGGAGCTTTTAGCACGTGCAGGTGTAGGTAAAATTACCTTAATTGATTCAGATACGGTGGAAATTAGTAATTTACAGCGACAGATTGCTTTTACCAGCCAAGATATTGGTTTTTATAAAGCCGAAGTTTTGGCGAAGCGTTTAAAACAGATCAATGCTTATATGGAAATAGACAGTCATGTTGCACAGTTCAATGCTGAAAATGCAGATGCACTCATTGCACAGCAAGATTTAGTCCTTGATGGTTGTGATAATTTTAGTACCCGTTATTTGGTCAATAGTGTGTGTACGCAACGTAATGTAGCCTTAATTAGTGCATCTGCAATTGGTTTTGGAGGTCAATTGTTTATGGTGGAAGGTGATTCAGCATGTTATGAATGTCTATTTCCCAAAGAGCAACATGCAAATGAAGCTTTGCGTTGTGCAGATTCGGGTGTACTTGCAACCACGCCAAATGTAATGGCAAGTTTACAAGCGCATCATGCGCTGTTGTATTTAGGGCTCGGTACAACGCCATTGAAGCAAAAATTGTTACTTTGGGAAGGTTTAAGCATGAAACAACGTATTTTAGCCTTTGAAAAAGATGTGGAATGTACAAACTGTCAGGCAAGACAATCCGCAAAAGCATTTTAATTTGTTACACTCGAAGCAATTTATTTAAAGTCAGATCTTATGAAAAATAATATTTTCCTAGATGGACTCCGTTCAGTTGCCCGTGTGGGTGAAACTGCGGTGATTGCTGCAAAGGCAGGTATTCGCTACGCCACAGAAAAACCAAGCAATGCCAAGTTGATGCGTGAAACATTTGAATCACTTGGTTCAACATATATTAAACTTGGACAATTTATTGCGAGTACGCCGTCACTCTTTCCTCGTGAATATGTTGAGGAATTTCAAGGCTGTTTAGATCAAACGCCATCATTGCCATTTAGTTATGTTGAAGAGGTTCTAGCTTCAGAATTTGCTGGACGCAATTTGTCAGAAATTTTTGCATCGATTGATGAAAAACCATTGGCATCTGCATCTATCGCACAGGTGCATGCGGCAAAATTGGTATCGGGTGAAGATGTTGTCATTAAGGTACAGAAGCCTGGCGTGGAAACGATTTTATATACCGATTTGAATGTTTTACATTGGGCGACCAAAGTGCTTGAACGTGCTGTGCCAAAAGTAAAATTTGCATCTTTGGCGGATATTGTCGATGAAATTAAAACACGTATGGTACGTGAAGTAGATTTTATTGAAGAAGCTAATAATCTCGATGATTTTGTTGAGTATTTACAAGTTTCTAAAAATACTGCGGCAACTGCTCCGAAAGTTTATCATCAATATTCAACGCGTCGTATTTTGACTATGCAACGTTTGTATGGCGTGCCATTAACCGATTTTGAAGTCGTAAAAAAAGTAGCAAAAGATCCTTCACAAGTCTTGGTTACAGCTATGAATACATGGTTCGGTAGCCTAATGTTGTGTAAATCTTTTCATGCCGATTTACATGCTGGTAATCTAATGTTACTTGATGATGGTCGTATTGGCTTTATCGATTTCGGTATTGTCGGTCAGCTCAAACCTGAAGTTTGGCAAGCCTGTATGGCATTTATGGATGCTTTACAAAAGACTGATTATCCATTGATGGCTGAAAATATGCTGAAAATGGGCATGACCAGTACTAAAATTGATACTGCTGTACTTGCTGCTGATTTAGAACGCTTGTTTAGTGGTGTTTTAATGGCAGATCCACAACAGATTTTATCGTCTAATCCTGCCGATTTGAATGATATTATGATGGATATGGTCGGCGTTGGTGAACGTCACGGTATTCGATTCCCACGAGATTTTGCATTACTTTTCAAACAAATGTTGTATTTTGATCGATTTATGCGAGTGCTTGCACCGTATACCGATATCTATGCAGATCAACGTATTCAAATGGTTCAATCACTTGATCCTGCATCATTATTGAAACATTGATATCGTATTTTTTGATTAAATAAATAATCCCCCTCAACCTCCTTTTAATAAAGGAGGAGCTTTTCAATATATATGTAAAAGTGGGGAACTCCCCCATTATCAAAAGGGGGGATTTATTAGGGGGATTCAAAGGAATGTTTATGGACGCAATTATCATTGAAGGTTTAAAAGTTGAAACTGTAGTGGGTTGTTTTAATTGGGAACGCCAAATTATTCAACCACTAATGCTTGATCTGACCATCAATACATCACTTGAAAATGCATCAAATTCAGATGAACTTGACGATACGCTAAATTATGCAGAAATATGTGAAATTTCAGCAAAAGTGATTGTTGATGCCGCCCCAAAATTGATCGAACATGCGGCAAAGCTAGTACTTGATGCGCTTTTTTCTACCTTTCCAAGCATTGAATCGATTATGATTACAATCCGGAAGCCTGCCATTATCGCGCAAGCAAATTCTGTAGGAATTCGTCTTGAACGCCACCGAAACGATTTTCGCCCTAGCATTGGCGAGTAATTTAAATCCTCAATATCATTTTCAGCATGTTTTCAGCCAAATCCAAAATTTGGGTTCTGTGCAATTTTCTCCAATTTATTTAATTCCGTGTCGTGATGGTGTGGGTGAGGATTATTGGAATGCTGCCTGTTTACTAAAAAGTACCTTGTCAGTTGATGCTTTAACGGTCTTGTTAAAACAGCTTGAAATAGAATCGGGGCGTGTACGTCCATCGCATCAAATTGCTTTAGATATTGATCTTATTGCGTGGGGTGGTGATCTTAATCATATGCAATTTAATCCCAAAAAATTACCTTTGGCGTTGGATGTAAAAATTCCGATGTTAGATTTATGGTCAATAGATTTTTTCAAACATGAAAAACATCAATTTCCAATCATTGTTTTATAAATAAAAAAAAATAGAGGGTTGCTTGCTATGTATTTAAAGTCATTTGCGGTATTTAGCTGTGTACTTGCTTTGAGTGCATGTCATCATTTGCCTAAAAAACCAGTACAGCAACCAAGTGTGACAGTTGAAAATCAGACATTGCAGCAACGAGATCAGCAGTTAAAACAAAAAATATATAATTACACGCAAGATCAAGCTTTATTTGATGTGGCATTTGATGATTTGAATAATGATGGAAAAGAGGATGCAATTGTTCTTTTGAAAGGGCAAGATTGGTGTGGTTCAGGTGGTTGTACCATGTTGATTTTTAAAGGGCTGCCAAATCAACAATTTGAATTTATCAGTAAAACGACATTGGTCGATACACCTGTTTATTCCACAACATATTTACACAATGAATGGAAGCAATTGTTGGTGTATAGCCGAAAGCATGGACAGGTTATGTTAAAGTTTGACGGAATGAAATATCCATTAAATCCATCTTTACTCCCAGTTCAAAATGCTAAGTTTGCACCGAATAGTGCCCATTTATTATTAGGACAGCCTTAGCTATTTAAAAAGCAAAAAATCTTCTTTCATTATTCTAAATTTAAAATTAATATTTATTTAAATAACGAAAGAAGATTTTACTAAGTAAAAGCTAATGATTGTTTTAAGTGTTGTTTTAAATTATTTTTAGCTCATCCATAAAATAAGAAAAGGTAATGAAATATTCATTAATAATGTTTTTAGAAATTCCTCTCTTAATCTGATAAACATATAGTTAAAAATTAATTTTGATTCTCAATCATTGTATGACCTATTTCGTGACTTAAATGAAGTTGTCTATAAAATTTTAAGGGTGGATTGAAGGTAATAGAATCTGTAATATTTTTTAAAACTGTAAAAATGACATTTCCAGTCGCTTTAATGATTTCAATAATAATATATTTTATTATTTCAGGTTGATTACTCAATAATGAAATTAATTTATAACTTAGTCTTTTATTTAGTGCTCATTTTTCTGATCAGAGAAATTCTAATGTTTGAGTAATTTTTTGAGTTTGGTCTAAGTTTAAAGCCTTTAGTTTATGAATAAATCAAGACCGATAATGTGCATCTTTATGAGCATGAATATTATTAATTTTTATATAGATATTTAGGAGAGTTTAAGAGGATTACATATTTATTAATATCCCCGAAAATGATAAGGAAATGTGTTAGGGAAGGAAGGAACTCGCACTTTTTGTTTAACTCAATTTGAGGATCACATAATGTCTGAAAAAATGATATTAGCTGAATAATGATTTTTTACATTTAATGTAATATTCTGAATTATACATATTAATTTTTATATTCTAAAATCTTTTAATTTTAAGTTGAATTATCTTTAAATTTAGAGGGGACTAAATGTAGATTTTTTTAGATTAAATAAAAAGCTCACATTTGTGAGCTTTTTATGAGTCCAGATAAGAAAAATTTTTAAATAAAATAACTCGTCTTTGTCATTAATTTAGAAATAGCCGTCATCGTAATTTTTACTGGTGCTGGTAAATCGACACCGCCTGCATTTAAAGCCGTATCGCGATGATGCAATTCATCTTCATTCATTTGTACTAAAATTTTACGAGAACGTTCATCTTGTGCAGGAAGTTCACTAATATGTTGTTGTAGGTGGAGGCTTACTTGGCGTTCAGTTTCTGCGACAAAACCTAGACTATATTTATCACCAGCAATACCTGCTAAAGCACCCATACCAAAAGATAGGCCATACCAAACAGGATTAAATAAACTGGTATGACTGTCCAATTCTTTTAAGCGGTCTTCACACCAAGCCAAATGATCTTGTTCTTCAATGGCTGCAAATTCCATTTCCTGACGTACTTTAGGTAGTTTCGCCGTGAGTGCTTGACCGTGATATAAAGCTTGTGCGCAAACTTCACCACTATGATTGACACGCATTAGCCCTGCAACATGGCGAGCTTCACTGACTGCAAGTTGTGTAGTCGTACCTTCAGATGGATTGCTACGCTGTGCAGAGGTTGCACCAGGAACAAGACTGCGTAATGCTTGATCAAAGGAGTTGATGAGTTTGTCGATGCCTGTATATTGACGCATATTAGTCCTCCAAGGAAACTTGAGTGGTGGCTGCAAGCGGTTTTAAACGAGCCAATAACCAAAAACTGAAAATGGCACTGAGAATTGCCGTAATACAAAATAGAATTTTAATATCAATTTTCAGAATACTTAAGATAATAATTGAAAAAATTGCTGAACTGACCATGAAAATCGCATTAAAGATGTTATTGGCAGCAACGACACGTGCACGGTGGCTACGTGGTGCATAGGCTTGCATCATCGCATATAGAGGAACAATATAAAAACCGCCACTGATTCCGAGTAAAGTCACAGCAATCATCACATGATAATAAGCGAAACCTGATGTGAACATTTGAGCAATATTCATTAGCTCACCTGTACGTTCAGGAACAAAGGCTAAACTTGCTGCTAAATACAAAGCAAATAC
This sequence comes from Acinetobacter sp. TY2, assembly GCF_046269225.1. Taxonomy (NCBI): domain Bacteria; kingdom Pseudomonadati; phylum Pseudomonadota; class Gammaproteobacteria; order Moraxellales; family Moraxellaceae; genus Acinetobacter; species Acinetobacter sp. TY2. The sequence goes on along the minus strand of NZ_JBJZOR010000010.1, from coordinate 75,788 downwards.
AGTTAAACCTATTGCACCAAAAGGCACCATGCGAATATTGACTTCATTACCACCAACTTTTCGACATAATAATGATCCGACTCCAATGCCGACTGAAAACAGAGTAAGGAGTAGACTTACGACATTTTCGGATGCATGTAAATTTTGTTGTGTCAGTTGTGGAATTTGGGTTAAGTAGGTTGCACCATAAAACCAATACCAAGAGTTGCCGAGTAAAACCAAAAAAACCAAAGGAAGGCTTTTCGCATAACGAATAGTTTGAATGCTCGTGCGGAAAAAGTTCCAATCAATTTCTATATCATTTTCAGTAACATTTTGTTTTAAAACGAAGGTACTACAGATGTAACCAATCACCGCAATCATGGTGACTGTTAGACTGATCCACCATAAATTGCCTTGTGATGAGGAAATCACAGCCCCACCTAAAATCATCCCAATTAGAATAGCGATAGATGTACCCGATTGGAACAATGCATTACCCGACATCAACTCTTGTGGTTTTAATATATCGGGTAAAATAGCGTATTTAATGGGACCGAAAAAAGTACTATGTGTACCCATTAAAAATAATGCAAACAATAAGATAAAAATATTACCCAATAAAAAACCAACTGTTGCAATCAACATAATGATGATTTCAAGCACTTTAATTTTACGAACTAAAGATGAACGCTCATATTTATCGGCAATTTGTCCTGCGGTTGCTGAAAAAATAAAATAGGGCAAAATAAACAATAAAGCAGCCAAATTATTCATGGTGCTCACGTTGCCACTGTGCTGAATCCATCCGTAGGTAATGACCAACAATAATGACTGTTTAAAGACATTATCATTCAAAGCACCGAAAAACTGAGTAAGGAACATCGGAAGAAAGCGCCGTGTACTCAGAATGTGTTGATTTTTATCCATGGTCAATTGACTTCGATTAGTTTTATTAAGAAATGTGATGAAATAGTAACTCTAAAGAAAAATCATGTATCATACTTTTTGTGTTCAACTATACTGTTAAATCAGTAAAAACTTGAACTTACAGTGCATAACACAGGGGATCGAACCTAGCATCCATGAATATAGTGTGTATGCTTTCGATATTTTCTGATATATGTTTCTTCATAGATTAAATTTCTCTGCTATAGAGCCTGGTATGCCAGCAAAAATTAAATTTAAAAAATCCGTTCTTGCGCATTGCATGTATAGCATCTTTAGCACAAATGATATCAATAAACTCTTATTGAACAGTATTTTTTTAAGTGCATTTGTTGTACCTAATGTTTATGCACAAGATTTATCTGTAGATGTAAAACAGGATACGACTGTTGATGTTGCATCAACGAGTGGTGCGACTGTAGAAAAAATCATTCCACTGCCAAATTTAAATGATTCAAGTTTAGGGCTAAAAAATTCTCAATTTTCGCAACAACTTGAAGATGCCGCTCAACAACAAGGATTGCCTGCAAGCAAAATTGCGTTAATTGATGAGAAATTAACGCAAGCTCAAGATCAGACACAGCAAGCTGCGGAAATTGATAGTTTACTAATGTTGCAGCAGCAACAAAAAAATCCAAATAGTGATCAGGGTTTTAAGCCAATTACATTTGATGATTTAGAAGAATTACCTGCTAGTCAGATTGATCCTGCATTTGCTGCCGAAATCAATCAAGTTGCAGAAGAAGCTAAAACGGAAGCATTGAATTTCCGTCATGGTATGAGCAAGCAGCCAGAGATGATTATTGCTGATCCGACTCAACAAGAGCTGATTGATATTGGACAAGCGCCAATTAATGTTGATTCATTGATTCAAGATATTCGTGCAGATAGTCAAATTCAAGTGTCTGAAAATGAATCGGGACGAACTTTTATAGACTATAATCAAGAGGTAGTTGAAGAAGACACACAAAAGCTCAATGTATTTCAACGTATTGTAAAGAAGATTGGGCCTAAAAAAGATAACACAGTTGTGATGGAAAAAATTCATGTCGAGGTTGAGGGAGCAACCGTTCCTTTGGCTGCCAACATTAAAGCTAAATTATCCGTTTTTACGGTAGAGGCATTTTCAGACTTTAATTCATCTGTACCACAGTTGCGTACGCTTGCTAATCAGGCAGCACAAGCTGTTGGCTATTATAATGCTCAATTTAAGTTTAAAAAACAAAGTGATAATAAGTTAAAAGTCACTGTTACTCGTAATGATCCTGTGCTTATTGGCGAGCAGAATATTGAATTTAGTGGAGCAGGTGAAAATTTACCACAATTACAAGTAATCCGTGTTTTACCTGATCAAGAGCCTGGTGATATTCTCAATCACGGTTTATATGAAAATACTAAGGCACGAATTGTTGAAGCTGCAACCAACAATGGTTTCTTTGACAGTTATTGGCGTTTACATGATCTTAAAGTTTTACAGCCACAAAATAAAGCCGATATAAATTTGAAATATGAAACAGGCAATCGTTATAAAATTGGTGAAGTTGAGTTTCGCATGAGCGATCCAAGCAAGCCATTGCCCGTAGATTTGGATATTTTAGAAAAACTTGCCCCTTGGAAAGATGGTGCAGATTATACGGCTTGGCGTGTCAATACTTTGTCAAATAACTTGACCAATACGCGTTATTTTAACTATACCTTGGTTGATGCTGTTAGACCTGATCCAATTCAAAAACCATTAGAATTACCTCCTGATTTACAAGCGCTTGTTGATGAGCGAAAAATCAGTGAAGGTGCGTTGATGGCAGATAGTGGTAAGAAAGTAGCTACTACATCTAGCGAAGAAGTAACACAAAATCTAGTTGATGAGCAAACTTTTGCAGGAACGACGCCTGAAGAGCAATTGCCTGCTGCGCGTATGCAACAAACACAACAACAAGATAAGGAAGCTGAAACTGAACGCTTACAACAACAAGCACGTATCGATCAAAAGATTCCTGTCATCGTCACGCTAAATGCAGATAAGTTGAATAACCTAGAGGCAGGTGTAGGTTATGGAACGGATACGGGTGTCCGTTTACGTAGTCAGTATAGACGTGCAATTGTGAACAATCGTGGACATTCATTTGATGCCAATATGGAGCTTTCACAAATTCGACAGGCATTTGATGGGAAATACAACATTCCTTATAACCATCCACTCAATGACTACGTTAGCATTGTTGGTGGTTATGAACGAGAAGAACGAGATGAAGTCGGGAATAATTTAAACCTTCTCATTGAGTCAGCCGTTTTTGGTGCAGACCGTATTATTAAAGGTTCAAGAAAAGAGTGGCAACATATTTTTGGAATGCGCTATCGTTTAGATCGTATCACGCAAGAAGGTGATATTACGAATGAAGCAGATTTACCCGATGCGTTTGTCATTCCTGGCGCAAAGCCTGAGCAACAATCTTTGTTGGTTGGTTATCAAGTCAGTAAAACCAATAGTGACAATCGTCTAAACCCAACGCAGGGTTTTAAACAGACTTATAAAGTTCAGTTGGGTAGTGACAAATTACTGACCGATACTAATATGGCGATTGTCGATGCGACATGGAAAGCACTTTATAGCTTTGGTCAAAACGATGTACATCAACTGATTGGTGGAACACAGTTAGGCTACATCTTTGCCGATGATTTTGAAAAAGTACCGTATAATTTACGTTACTTTGCTGGTGGAGATCAAAGTCTACGTGGTTTTGATTATAAGAGTTTATCACCTGAAGAGTTTGGCTATAAAGTCGGTGGACAAGGTCTAGCTGTAGGCTCATTGGAATATAACTATCAGTTTAAAGACGGATGGCGTGCAGCTATCTTTACTGACTTTGGTAATGCTTTTGACCAAAAATTTAATAATGATGTTGAATATAGTTTAGGTTTAGGAATTCGTTGGAAATCCCCGATTGGACCAATACGTTTAGATGTGGCATCAGGTCTTTCAGATGAAGGGCATCCAATACGTTTACACTTCTTTATTGGTCCGCAACTTTAATTTTAAAACTTAACAATAAGACAGGATTACTGAAATATTATGGCTGAAATTGAACAGCAAGAACCTAACACACCACAGGAAGAACCTAAAATGACGCCTAAGCAGAAGCGTAGTATGTTACGCCGTTCTTTGGTGTGGATTGGTGTTTTGTTGTTGATTTTAGTCGGGACTTTGACGCTGATGTTTTCAACGGACAAGGGAAGTCGTTTTTTACTTGATCGTGTTTTATCAAAACAAAGTATTATTCAGTATCAATATGAAAGTGGGAATTTACTCAAGGGAATTATTTTAAAAAATATTATTGTGAGTTTAAAACCTGTCGATATCAAAATTGATCGGGCTGACGTATCACTTGGTTGGCGTGCTATTGTGAATAAAGAAATTCATTTAAGCCACGGTGATGTCAATAATCTCCGAATTATTATGAAATCGCCACCATCGGATGAACCCTTCAAATTTACTCCAATTAAATTACCTTTTGTATTACGTATTGATGATGCAACGGTTGATCATTTGCAGATTGCAACATCATCAGGTGTTAAAGTCGATTTTAATGATATTGAATTGCATGAAGCATTGTGGGCAGGAACCCAATTAACCTTTGAAAATGCAAAAACAGATATGGGTTATTTATCTGTACGAAATGCAACAGGTTCAATGGATTTTTCAGGTAAATATCCAATTAATGCGAGAGCAATTGTAAAATTACCATCACTGAAAAGCCTAAATGTTGAAGATATTTATGTCGATGCTCGCGGTACTTTAGATACGATTAAAGCGGGTATTGCGACAAAAACACCCGATATGCTGACAGGTTGGGCAGTGGTTCATCCCATGCGTACACATGTGCCAATGAAAGGTGGATTGATTTTCAAAGACTATCACTGGCCATTGTTATTAGATCAAGAATTAATGTCTAAAAAAGGCACAGCGACATTTAATGGTAATATTGAACAGCTCAATTTAGATGTGCAAACGGATATTAGTGGAAAAAATGTTCCACAAGGTCAATATACGGCTTCAATGAGTACCGATTTATTAAATCAATTGAATATTACCAATCTAAATGGTCAATTGATGGGTGGTGCGATTAATTTAGCAGGTATGGTGAGTTGGGAAGATCATGTGCATTGGGATCTTAAAGGGCGTTTAGATCGTATTAGTCCGAAAGATAAAATTATTCCACAAGCGATTCGAGACTTTTTACCACCATCATTAGATGCCAATATTGCCTCGAAAGGTGCATTAAAAGAAGGTATGCAAATAGGTGCAAATGTTGATTTTGACAAGTTTGAAACTTGGAATTTAAACCTTACACAGGCTGAAGAAAAAGCGAAAAAAGCACAGCCAATATTGATGGATGTTCAGTGGAAAAATATTGATCGGGCGATGCCTTATATTGGATGGCTAAGTAGTGACTCGGGCAATGTAAAATTGGCATTGGTTGAAGGACAGCAGAACATTCAAGTTGCAACAACCATTGGTAAGCATGAGCAAGCGACATTGCCTGCGGGACAATATCAAGCGAAGTTAGATTTAAAAGATAATAATCTACACATTCCTGAGTTTAGCTATCAGGCAGATCAAGGTCGTTTAACGGGTAATGCCGTGATTGAGCTACCTGATGAAAAACGTCAACTAAAATGGAATGCATTATTAAACGCACAAAACTTTAATCCGCAAAGTATTGCAAGTGCAGCACCAATCAATTCATTGAATGGTCAAGTTAAAGCCAATGGTTATGCTGTGCCAAATCAGCAAATTATTCAATTTCAGTCGATTGATTTAACAGGCAAAATGGTCAATCAAGCCAAAGCTGAAACATTGAAACTGACAGGAACAAGTACAGCTGCCCTTATCTTTAATAACGAGAAAGCAGGCGGTGGTTTTAAAAGTTTTGCAGTGAAATACGATGGTGCATTAAATACGAGTCAATTCCCACAGGGCAATGGCGTATTGAAATTTAAGGTTTCAGGTACACCTGAGTTACTCAATATTGAAAACCTGCAACACGATGGTGCCGCAGGTAAAGTGGTTGCGAGTGGAATGGTGCAAATTGCCAATGGTTTTGGCTGGAATATTAATGCCTCATTGATACACTTTAAACCGCAATATTTTGTTTCATCCGTTCGTGGTGAAGTTTCTGGTAATGTAAAAACGCAAGGTATATGGAGTGATCAAATCAAGAAAATCAACATTGAACAGCTCAATGTTGCAGGTATGATCAATAATAAGCCTTTGCGTGGACGTGGTAATTTGGCTGTCATTTTAAATAGTGATCAAAATGGTTTTGTTCCGACACAATTTGAAGCCAATAACTTATTACTTGCTTATGCTAATAATCAGCTTCAAGCGACTGGGAATTCCCAAAACTTACGCTTAAATATCAATGCACCAGCTCTATATGAGTTATATCCAGGTTTACGTGGTACAGCACATGGTTATTTAAATATAAAAGCCAAACCAGGTTTGAGTGCAACGGCAAATCTTGCCATAGATAATTTTGGTTATCAAAATAGTTTGAGTATCAAAAAACTGAGTTTAAAAGGTGAATTACCAACATCAATGACGACGCCAGCAAAAATGGTTGCGCAAATGGATACTTTACGAAGTGGTGGTCGTGAAATTCAATATGCCGCATTGACGTTATCGGGAACACGAAAAGCACATTTAATCCAATTACAAGGTTGGAACTACTATTCAAAATTTTATGTGCAAATGGCGGGTGGTTTTAATGCACAAAATGATTGGCTCGGGCAAGTTCAAAAAGGTGAGTTTGACTCTGTGCGTGTACATCTTATACAAGATCAAAATGCACCAATCATTTATACCACTGCAAATAAAGAACTATATGTTGGACAGCACTGTTGGTCGAGTCAACAAAGCCAATTGTGTTTTGATCAACCCATTCGTGCGAGCCAAACTAAAGGCAATGTGTCATTCTTAACCAAAAATCTCGATTTGAAAGACTTTGGTGCATTTATGCCAGAAGGCTTAGCTATGACAGGCAAGCTCAATGGTTATGCTAAAGCCTCTTGGGCACAAGGTACGCGTCCTAAAATTGATGTCAAAATGGTCACGAAAAGTGGCGTCATTGGTGTTGCTGCTGACGATCCTGATGATGCTGCTTCAACACTTAGCTATGATGAGGCAAGTATTATTGCGAAAAGTATACCGAGTGGCTTGCAAATGCGTGTGGATTTGAAAGCACCCAATATTGGTACAGGCTATGCCAATGTCATTATTGATCCTTATACCGATGCAAAACCAATGCGTGGTGAAGTGGCATTTAATGATGTGCAGTTGAAAATATTAAAACCGTTTATTGCTGATGTCCGTAAAATGGACGGGACGTTGGCACTTGCGGGTAAAATTTCAGGCACATTAAGCAAACCATTATTTGATGGGGAAATGCGTCTGAAAAATGGCAGTATCAGCATGATTTCACTGCCTGTAAACTTAACCAATATTCAAGTCTATTCTTCGATTCGCCAAGATGTTGCAACAATTAATGGTGCATTTAACAGTGGTCGTGGTGTAGGGACATTAACGGGCGGTATCAATTGGAAAAATGATCCACATATTCAATTGACATTAAAAGGCGATAAGTTAGTGATTCAACAGGCTTCATTAGTGACCGCTTTGGTTGATACTGAGTTGTCTGTAGATGTATTGCCATTAAGTAAACGCTTAACTGTCAAAGGAAATGTAACAATTCCTGCTGCGCTCATTTCAATGCCTGAGGCGAGTGCAACAGTGATTAATGTGAGTCCAGATGCTCGTATTGTTCGTGAAGGTCAAGATCAACTTGCCTTACTCAAAGCAGCACAGCCTTGGGATATTCGTGCTGATGTCGATGTGAAATTAGGTGATAAGGTTACTTTTCAGGGCTTTAATAGTCGTATTCCACTACTTGGGCGTGTGTATTTGACCCAACGAGGGCTTGAAACAGCAATGCGTGCCAATGGGGCGATTGGTGTAGGACGTAAAGTGACCATTGAAGCTTATGGTCAGCGACTAGATTTGAATCGTGCAATTGCGCGTTTTAATGGAGCATTGTCCAATCCAACGCTCGATGTAGATGCAACCAAAGTGATTCAGGGTAGTACTGTAGGAGTTCGTGTTACAGGCACAGCGGTGAGCCCAAATATTCAAGTTTATAATGATGCAGGCTTATCGGATCAAGAAGCAATGAATGCCTTGATTACAGGGCGAATTAATGAAGGATCGAGTGGTTTAAGCAATGCCGATGGCTTTAAGTCCGATGTTAATAATACCATTGCAGCGGCAGGAATTAGTTTAGGTTTAGGAGGTACACGCGCCTTTACCAATCAAATTGGTCAGACTTTTGGTTTAAGTGGCTTGGCACTTGACGCACAAGGTACAGGAGATGACACACAAGTTAGTTTGACGGGCTATATTACACCTGACTTATATATTCGTTATGGTGTTGGGGTATTTACTCCTGTTAATAAATTAACCTTACGTTATCAAATGAATCAACGTTTGTATCTTGAAGCAAGTCAATCACTCGAAAAAGCCATAGACGTGTTCTATCATTGGCGTTTCTAAATTTGATAAAAGCTCGATAACCTTAAGTGCTTCGAGCTTTTTCATGCGTATGAAAAAGCAATCAATCGATGAAAATTTGGAAAATATCCCTTTTAGAAAGTTTTTTCAGTATGATATGTCGCAACAGGAGAATGTAATGAAAAGTTTAGTGATCTTGAGCATAAGTGCTGCACTATTGATGTCAGGTTGTGCCGAAAAAAAACCTGCAACCCCTGAAGAAATTTGGCAAGGTTACTGCACAAGTATTGGAAATGCTGCACGAACGATTGCGCTCGATCGTCAAAATGGCATTACCAAACAACAAGCAATAGACTATGCAAACAAAGTGACAGATGCTACGACTAAAGGTTTTGTTTTGGAATACCTTGAAAAGATCTATGCTTTACCTGATGCTGAGTTAAAAGCAGATAAAGATGCAGTTCAGGCACGATTTAAAAAAGAAGCTTATGAGCAATGTGTCAACACACCACATGATCCGAAAAAGATGCCCGATTACAAACCGTTCTAAGGAACGGTTTTTTTATATCTTATAAGTGTGAATTATAAACAAGTATTGTCAGAAAAAGTGATTAGCATAAAAATAGAAAAGCATATATAAAATATTAAAATAGACGTTTGCAAAGGAGTGGTGGAGATGAAAGTAGTCGCATACTTACACAATGCAGATTTATTGCTAGAAGACGAACAGGGTGTTGCGATCGTTGGTGGCAGTCATTATGTACTTAGCCTTGGTGATCAAGTCGTATTTCAAAATGTTATTGATGAGCAAGCCAAATTATTTCAAGTTAATATCACATTTTCCTGTGCTGATCATGCCATGCAACATCAAGATGAAATTCAAATCAAATTTGAAGGATGTCGTGATCAACTTAAAAGCTATTTAGCGAAAACCACTGTACACTAAGGTGTAATGTACTTTTACAGATAAAAAAGGCAACATTGAGTTGCTTTTTTTGTTGCTCAATCAAGTCAAAAGTAATGTAAAAATAAATCTATTTTTTATAAATAGAAAACTTTTGACAAAATAAGGCGAATTAAACATCTATTTTTCAAAAATGCTGAAAAATAGTGAATTTCGGCATCAAATGAAAAGTTATTTCAATGAATATGTTGTTTAATATGACAATCAGATGAATATTTATTTATAAAATAATGGTCATCACGAATTAACACGATCTTTGCATTAACTTTTGGCTTGATTTTTAGTAAAATTTGACTGTCCATATTGCCTGTGAAGCTTTTGACAAGCTGGAATTCAGAGGCAATTTTTTAAAAAAGAGGAATAAACCGTGCTAGAAGCTTACCGCCAACACGTTGCTGAACGTGCCGCACTCGGAGTCCCACCGAAGCCACTTGACGATGCTCAAACTGCTGACTTGGTAGAGTTGTTAAAAAATCCACCAGCAGGCGAAGAAGCATTCTTAGTCGATTTACTTGAAAATCGTATTCCAGCAGGTGTTGACCAAGCTGCATACGTAAAAGCTGCTTTCTTAACAGCCGTTGCTAAAGGCGAAGCAACTTCACCATTAGTTTCTAAAGAACGTGCGGTTTACTTACTAGGTACTATGCTTGGTGGTTATAACGTTGCACCTTTAGTTGAATTACTTGATGATGCAGAGCTTTCTGGTTTAGCTGCAGAAGCATTGAAAAAAACGCTTCTAGTATTTGATGCATTCCATGACGTTGCAGATAAAGCAAAAGCGGGCAATGCCAATGCACAAGCTGTTATGCAGTCTTGGGCAGATGCTGAATGGTTCACGACTCGTAAAGATGTTCCAGAAGAAATTAAACTTACAGTTTTCAAAGTAACTGGCGAAACAAACACAGACGACTTGTCACCTGCACAAGACGCTTGGAGCCGTCCAGATATTCCATTGCACGCAAATGCAATGTTGAAAAATGAACGTGATGGTATTAATCCAGAAGTTCCTGGTGAAGTTGGTCCACTTAACCAAATTAAAGCACTTATTGCACAAGGCAACCAAGTTGCTTATGTTGGTGATGTTGTTGGTACAGGTTCAAGCCGTAAATCTGCAACGAACTCAGTTCTTTGGTTCTTTGGTGATGACATTGCGCACATCCCGAACAAAAAAGACGGTGGTTATTGCTTAGGTTCTAAAATCGCTCCGATTTTCTTCAACACAATGGAAGATGCTGGCGCATTGCCAATCGAAATTGATGTTGCAAACATGAACATGGGCGACGAAATCGTTCTAAATATTGATCATGCTGCTGCTAAAGTAACTGCATCTAAAAACGGTGCTGTGATTGCTGAAGCTGAATTGAAAACGCCAGTTCTTCTTGATGAAGTTCGTGCTGGTGGCCGTATCAACTTGATCGTTGGTCGTGGCTTAACGACTAAAGCGCGTGAAGCTTTAGGTCTTCCAGTTTCTACTTTGTTCCGTGCGCCAGTTCAACCTGCTGCAACAGGCAAAGGCTTTACTCAAGCACAGAAAATGGTTGGTCGCGCTTGTGGTCTTCCAGAAGGTCAAGGTGTACTTCCAGGTACTTACTGTGAACCTAAGATGACGACTGTTGGCTCGCAAGATACAACTGGTCCAATGACACGTGACGAATTGAAAGACTTAGCTTGCCTAGGTTTCTCTGCTGATCTAGTTATGCAATCTTTCTGTCACACAGCTGCTTATCCAAAACCAGTTGACGTTCAAATGCAACACACGCTTCCTGATTTCATCATGAACCGTGGTGGTGTATCTTTACGCCCAGGCGACGGTATTATCCACTCTTGGTTAAACCGTATGTTAATGCCGGATACAGTTGGTACAGGCGGTGACTCACATACTCGTTTCCCAATTGGTATTTCATTCCCAGCGGGTTCTGGTCTTGTAGCATTTGCTGCAGCAACTGGTGTTATGCCACTTGATATGCCTGAATCTATTCTTGTGAAATTCAAAGGTAAAATGCAGCCTGGTATCACACTACGTGACCTTGTACATGCAATTCCTTATGTTGCGATTCAACAAGGTGATTTAACTGTAGAGAAGAAAGGTAAGAAAAACATCTTCTCTGGTCGTATCCTTGAGATCGACTTAACAGAAATGGAAAATGACCTGACTGTTGAGCAAGCATTCGAACTTTCTGATGCTTCTGCTGAACGTTCAGCTGCTGGTTGTTCAATCACGCTTTCTGAAGAGAAAGTTGCTGAATACTTGAAATCTAACATCACAATGTTGAAGTGGATGATTTCTCAAGGTTATGGCGATGCTCGTACGATGGCGCGCCGTGTTGAAAACATGGAAAAATGGTTGGCTAATCCATCACTTCTTAAAGCTGATGCTGACGCTGAATATACGAAAGTATATGAAATTGACCTTGCGACAATTACTGAACCAGTTCTTTGCTGTCCAAACGATCCAGATGATGCAAAATTGTTATCTGACGTTCAAGGCGTGAAAATTGACGAAGTATTCGTTGGTTCATGTATGACAAACATTGGTCACTTCCGTGCTACTGGTAAGTTGTTAGAGAAAGTTCCTGGCGGCGTGTTGAACACTCGTCTTTGGATTGCTCCTCCAACTCGTATGGATGAACACCAATTGATGGAAGAAGGTTTCTATAACATTTATGGTAAAGCTGGCGCGCGTACTGAAATGCCAGGTTGTTCATTATGTATGGGTAACCAAGCACGTGTAGCACCGAACACAACTTGTGTTTCGACTTCTACGCGTAACTTCCCGAACCGTTTAGGTCAAGGTGCGAACGTTTATTTAGCGTCTGCTGAACTTGCTTCTGTTGCTGCGGTACTTGGTAAATTACCAACACCTGCAGAATATCAAGAATATGCTGCTCAAATTGACAGCATGTCTGCTGACATCTACCAATACTTAAGCTTCGACAAGATGGGCGAGTATACAGATGCTGCTAAAGATATTGATACCAAGAAAATTGCTGCTGCTCAGTTGACTTAATCGTTAATTGATTCAAAAGTAGTTAAGATAAGGGCTGAGAAATCAGCCCTTATCTTTTGGAATAATAAAAATCATTTTATAAATTTTGGTGCATTATGAATATAAAACAAAACCTATTTAACTTGTACACTAATAAGTGGGATAAATTTGCAGATCAGTTAGAAAAGAATAATTATCAATGTAACTTTGCAATGCCATTTTTGTTAGATGTGCCTGATTCATTAGAAAATAAATTTAAAATTATGATTTATGGTCAAGAAACTTGGGGATGGCATGATGGGTCAAGTTTAAATAATTGGATTGAAAAAGGAATGCTTGGTTATAAAAAATTTTTTCTGGAAAAAAAATTTTATAGCGGTTATCAAAAAAGCTCCTTTTGGCAAGCATTTAGGTTTTATGAAAAACATATTCCTGAAATTTTAAAACTGAAAGGAATTACTCAAGAGCCAGTTTTTATATGGAATAATATTTGTAAACTAGGGTTAGGTAATGAAAAAACAGGAATTAATGAGTTAAGTCGAACTTTAGAGCAGAAATACTTTGATGTTATTAGGGGGGAGTTTGAAATAATTAAACCTGATCTAATTATTTTTTTAACAGGACCTACTAGAGATTGTGATATTAAATTTAACTTTCAAGAAGCTCAATTCACACAAGCCGTAGATTCTTTATCGCAACGAAAAATGGCATTGATTGATATAAATGGAATAGGTGGATTACGTTTGTATCATCCTGCTTATTTTAGTGGGTTTAATAAAGTATATAAAAAAGAATCATTATTGGTCCTTGAAAAATTGCTTAATAATCGACTATGAAAATAGGCATTTTTTGGCATTATCAAAACCAAATCATAGGCATTGCACATGATTTTAACTTATCAGATCAAGATTCACTTGGTCTGATTGATAGTGCTTATGTTCATGTTAAATATTGGGAAGAGCTTAGAAATCAAATAGCAGCGTTACGACATATAGAATATGAGGAAATTCCACGAGGTCGTGTCATTTATAATAGCCTAAGCAAAAAAACCATTGTTTATATGGATGCCAAACTCCTTAAAAAGAGTATTGCTCAACAAATTGCAACGTTTTTTGAACTTTATTTTGATGATGTGATTTGGCAAAAAGACCTACATTATAAAACCTAACCTTTACACTTTATTCAAATCATCGTTTAATCACGCTATGTTTTAGTGATTGAAAAAGTTGATGTAACAAATGGCAAAACAAGCACGATTTTTATGTATTGGTGGCTTTCTGAATGGTTCAGCTTTGAAAGATCAAGGTGAGAAATTTGAATGTGTAGAAAGCTCAAAGCAAGTGACGTATCGAAAATCGGAAATTTTTCATCCTGATTTAAGAGACGATAATTATTATGTTTGTGAAACCACCACCGACCAGCAAGCTAAAAACTGGGTGTATGATATAGATTCTAAGTAATTTTTTATTCGGACTCTATATCGTTAATTTTTAAATTAAATACTCAAAGGTTTTTACTTTATCGCAATATCTAACTATAGAATTTTTAATGCATAAAGCTAAATTATAGACATTGCCCATGATTTTAATAAATTAGATCAAGATTTTGGTCTAATTTTCGATATTTTTCCTTTGTGTAGTTTTTATAAATAATTATATTAGTATAAGTAAAATATCAAAGTGGAAAATAAAGTCCTGTCCATAACGTACTAATCCGTTTAAAATTAGATAAATAAGACTTATTGGATATCGTATGAATTATCAATTCGATGCCTTCATGACCATAGTTGCTGCCGTTGCAGTACTCCTTGTTGGTTATATATTTGTCAACAAAGTTAGCATCCTGAAGAAATACAATATTCCTGAACCTGTTGCAGGTGGCTTAGTTGCGGCTTTAATTACCTACTTATTATTCAAAAGTTTTAATGTTACGGTTAATTTTGACACTAAAATTCAGCAAATATTTATGCTGATGTTTTTTACCTCTGTAGGTTTAAGTGCAAGCTTGGTTAAACTCAAAGAAGGAGGTAAATCACTACTTATATTTTTGGTTTGCGTGGTGATTTTTGTCTTGCTGCAAAATGTAGTCGGTATAAGTCTTGCTAAAGCTTTAGGTTTGGATCCTTTGATGGGTTTAATTACAGGTTCTATTACTTTAACAGGTGGGCACGGCACAGCGGGAGCATGGGGAACGGTTTTTGAGCAGGAACATGGCGTACAAGGGGCTATTGCCTTAGGTATGGCGAGTGCTACATTTGGTTTAGTCATTGGCGGTATGATGGGTGGGCCAGTGGCAAAATTCCTAATACGTCGCTACAAATTGGCGGAAGAGCTTTCCCCTGAAATAGGTCGAAAAGAAGCTCCACCTGCATCACAAACAGCGCCGTTCGAGTATCCAGAAAAGACCCGCTTAATTACAGCCGATGATGCGGTAAAAACTATGGGGATGTTCGCCATCTGTATCAGCTTTGCTTACTTCATGACAGCACTGGCTAAAGGACAGTGGTTTGAATTACCCACGTTTGTTTGGGCGCTAATGTGTGGTGTAATTTTACGTAATATTTTAGAACATGGTTTGAAGGTTCAGGTCTTTGAGCGCTGTATTGATGTCTTTGGTAATGCCTCACTAGCACTGTTTTTAGCCATGGCATTAATGTCATTACAATTATGGCTCTTGGCAGATTTAGCAGGGCCTTTAGTCATTATCTTAATTGTTCAGACGATATTTTTGGCACTCTATTTGTACTTTGTGACTTTTCGCATTATGGGCAAAAATTACGATGCAGCTGTACTTTGTGCAGGGCAATGTGGCGTTAACTTAGGGGCGACACCAACTGCGATTGCTAATATTCAAGCAGTAACCAATACTTATGGCGCATCACATAAGGCCTTTTTGATTATTCCACTGACTGGGGCATTTTTCGTAGATATTGTGAATGCTTTTGTCATTCAATTTTCAATTGGTATTTTGAGCTAATAGTTCTAATTTTATCCTAAAAATTAAAAAGCACCTCAAGGTGCTTTTTTTAATCTTATTTTTGGAATGATGATGTAAATAATCTAAAGATAGACATTAAAAAGCCCCATTTTCAGGGGCTAGTCGTATGTGCATCTAGGGCACATACTGTAGAGGCTCATCTCATACTAAGAGTATTAAAGCATAAATTGGAGTATTTATCACGGAATATTTTCTTTTAATATTGGTTATAAATATGAATAGTAAAAATAAATTTATGAAATAATTAACATTAATAATATAGAAGTTTAAATATAAAAGAATATAAGTAATTATTTATCAAGAAAGTATTCTTTGCTTATTGTTATTAGGTTCTTGAAAAGTTGATTCAATAAAATTTACAATTTTTTTAAATTAAAATGCTACCGAAGACTGGGAAATAAAGACTATGGAAAAGATATCCTACATCTATTCATTTTTTGGAAACACGAAGCTTATATTGTAATTTTAGAGCGAAATAAGTGGAATACGGTATCTTTAGTGCATTAAATATTTTAATTTATGGGCGTTGTTTTTCGATTGCACAATTATTGTTTAAATTACTCAGTGTGGAAGTTTTTGCTAAGCTTACTTTAACAGCGGGAATACTTGTAGTTATTATTGTGATTACAACATTGGTTATTCGTGAATATTTTTCTGAGAAAAAACTTAAAAAATATGGGTTTATTGATTAGCCGTTTATGGTAGATCAAGACCATATTGATAAGTATATGGTCTTGATCTACATTATAGAATTACTCAATCATCATTAAGTCAGCACTATTGGCTATTTTAAGTGGTCTTAATGCAAAGATAGTCCGAGTATGGCGAATTCCTTTCATTGAATATAAATTTTTACGTAAGAATCGCTCATAATGCTCTGCATTTTTCACAGCAACTTTAACCAAATAATCATAATCACCTGTGACTAGGTGTGCTTCTACGACTTCGGGCATATTGGCTAAAGCATCACTAAAATCTTCTAAAATTTCATCATCATGACGTTCAAGCGTAATTTCAATGAAAAATAACTCATCGATACCAATCGCTTTGGGATTAATATTTGCTGAATAACCTTCAATAATTTTTAAATTTTCAAGGCGTTTAACTCGTGTCCAACACGGTGAGGATGATAAACCTACCAAATCTGCAAGTTGTGCAATGGTCAAACGACCATCTTTGTGAAGTGCCGATAAAATTTTTCGGTCAATTTTGTCTAGAGAGTATCGGTTGTCATTCATATCGATTGTCACAAAAAATATTTTCAAAAATGATTGAAAAAATGAAATTTTATTCTGAAAAATAGAAAGATAAAACCTAAATTCGGGAAACATTCTATAGTGCAGCGTATTAAAATAATCCTATTCAATCAAAGGCATTTGGGAGATTGGCTTTGATTGTATGCAATGCATCTTTAGCGGAAGGGTGCCACTCAAGATGCATTGTGTACCTCAATTTTATTTTCAAGACTTTGCCGATTAGCATGCAATATAGTATTGCAATTCAATCATTTAATATTAAGATTTCACTCTTTTTTGTTTTAACCAATAGGCTAAACTTAAACATGAAATCCAGAGTGGAATCAGCAAAACTGCAATACGCATATCGGGCGTCATCCACATAATACAAAGAATACCGAGCATAAAAATAACGCAGATATAATTACTCAGAGGGTACATGAGGCTTGGAAAAAGCGTCATTTTTTGTAATTGAATCATGCGCTTTTTAAATTTCAAATGAGTCAGTGATAACACCATCCAATTGATCACAATGGCAGAAACAACAAGGCTCATGAGCAATTTGAAAGCTTTGTCTGGAAATAAATAATTTAATAATACACAAATTGCAGTAACCAGTGCTGAGACTAAAATAGCAGTATAAGGAATACCACGCTTATTGATTTTACTTAAAAATTTTGGCGCATTGCCTTGTTCTGAAAGTCCGAGCAACATGCGACTTGTGCCATAACTCGTACCGTTATAAACAGAAATTGCTGCAGTGAGTACTACAAAATTGAGTACAGTTGCTACGCCTTGGCTGCCCAAAGAATCAAAAATTAAGACAAAGGGGCTACCGCCTTCAGCAATTTGGTTCCATGGAAACAGTGACAATAATATAAAAATAGTCAAAATATAAAATAGCAAAACACGGTAAACAATTTGATTAACAGCTTTAGGAATGGTTTGCGTTGGATTTTTGGTTTCTGCTGCAGCAATACCAACCAATTCAATGCCACCAAAAGAGAACATGATAATTGCCATTGCCATGACTAAGCCTGATAAGCCATGAGGGAAAAAGCCACCCAAAGCCCACAAATTACTCACAGAAGCTGTTTCTCCTGCATGACCACTTGCGAGTAAGTATGCGCCAAAACCAATCATACCGATAATGGCTAAAATTTTGATGATGGAAAAGGCAAATTCCATTTCCCCAAAGACTTTTACATGCATCAAGTTAATGATATTGATAAAAATAAAAAAGCCTAAGGCAGAAACCCATGTTGGAATTTCAGGCCACCAATACTGTACATATAAACCAATTGCACTCAGTTCAGCCATACACACCAAAACATTGAGTACCCAATAATTCCAACCTGACATAAAGCCTGCAAATGGGCTCCAAAATTTATAGGCGAAATAACTAAAAGAACCACTCACAGGTTCTTCTACGACCATTTCACCTAATTGACGCATCATGAAAAAGGCAATAAGACCTGCAATGGCATAACCTAGAATTACAGATGGGCCAGCAAGTTTAATGGTTTGTGAAATACCGAGAAAGAGCCCAGTACCAATAGAACCACCTAAGGCAATCAGCTGAATATGTCGATTGCTTAGCCCGTGTTTAAGTTGGCTTTGCTGTTGAGTAGACATCAATAATCCATGTATTTTGCAAAAAGATAAAAAGGTGTAAATGTACTTGTCGTTGGCATTAGTCGAATTACAATAAAACGGCAAAATTTAAACGCTATAACTATAATTATTTTTTATGGAATAATGAAATTTTATTTATGAATAAAAAATGACTGTTTGTATTTTGAGCGCAATATGCGGTTTAAAACTGCATTAGAAATAAACATTCATTTACCGTGGGTAAATTTGTCTTTTACTCGTGTGCCGATTAACATAATGGCTTAGAAAAAATAAAAGCATGGCACATGAGATTGACCGTTTGGTATACCCTCCGTAAATTTGTTTATGACAATCTACATGATGAAGAAAATGAAACGCTATTTAGTCGTTGTATCAACTATGCGTTGATTGGTTTGATCATTGGTAATGTCATTGCGGTCTTACTTGAGTCAGTTAATCAAATTTATAAAGATTATCAATGGTATTTTGATATTTTTGAAAATATTTCTATCCTGATTTTTACAGTGGAATATATCTTACGTTTTTGGAGTGTGGTCGAGAAAGATCCATTCGATTCGGAATGGCATCAACGCTGGAAATATATCACGAGTGGAGCCGCGATTATTGATTTACTGGCTATTTTACCCGCATATATCAATTTCTTTGTACAAATAGATTTACGATTCTTAAGAACACTGCGTCTATTACGCTTGTTAAAGCTCACTCGTTATTTTGTGTCCCTACAAATTTTGTTGCGTGTCATTGAGCGTGAAAAAGGTTCATTTCAAGCGGTTATTTTTATTCTTGGTATTATGATTGTGATGGCGGCAGCAGGTATTTACGTGGTTGAAAGTCGGGCACAACCTGAAGTTTTTAGCTCGATTCCTGCGTCTATGTGGTGGGCTGTGGTGACATTGACCACAGTTGGATATGGCGATGTGACACCCATTACACCTGCGGGGCGATTTTTAGGTGCGCTAATTACTATTCTTGGGGTTGGTTTAGCCGCTTTACCTGCAGGTATTCTGGCAAGTGGTTTAGCGAGTGAGTTAGAGCAACGTAAACAACAATTGGAAATACGCTTTCGTGATTTATTATTAAATTGTGAAATCGATATTATTGATGATTCACAAAAGATTGATCAAATTCGTAAAGATGTTGGCCTATCTGTTGATCAGACTAAAGAAATTGTTTTACAACTGATCAATGAACGTAAAGAAAAAGAACTTTTAAAGGAGAAAAGCAAATTTTGTTTTTGTCCTAATTGTGGTTATAAATTACCTGATTAGCTTTTGTAAAATAATGAAAGCATTAATTCTATATTGGTATTTGTTTAAGCCAATAATTAATCAAAAAAGATTTTATTGATTATATGAAGTGAAATTTTTAAATGTATGGCAAGAAATTTCGCCAAATAAGCACATTATTGGGAAAAATTAATAAATTGAACAAGGTGATAATTTAAATGAAATTTTTTTAGATGCAATATTTTGATAGTTGAGTTCTCTTTATGAATCTTTAAAAAGTATTGTAGATATCAATGTTTTTATCTTTAAAGAAAATTGCCGTCATATCTAATTCTTGATTCAAAATATTTTCAGATATTATTGTTTTGACTTTTAGATAAAAATTATTCATGTATTTTATGAAATTGTTGAAAAATGTTCACCTGTAATTTTGTTCATTAAATTCATGTCATACTGAATATTATTTACTTTGTTGTTTAGTTAATTGGATCTCACTGAAGACTTAGTTCGATAATTCACTTGAAGTATTTTACTTCATCGAGACATTCAAAGTATTGCTTTGAATTTTTACTCAGATAAAGCTTTGCTTTATGGACTCCCTCGCTCATGCTAGAAATTCGTCACCTTAAAACCTTAACTGCCTTACGTGAGCATGGCTCACTTGTTGCTGCTGCCAATGATCTATGCTTAACGCCATCAGCAATTTCTCATCAACTCAAAGAGTTAGATCATTGGTATGGGGTAGAGGTGGTCAATCGCCGTTCACGTCCTGTGACATTTTCCAATGTTGGACAACGTTTACTGAAACTCGCTGATGATGTTTTGCCACAAATTCATATTACACAATCAGATATTACTCGGATTGTGCATGGGCAAACGGGACGTATTATTTTTTCATCAGAATGTCATAGTTGTTTTGATTGGTTGATGCCATTGTTGAATCAATATCGCCATCAATATCCTGATGTAGATCTCGATTTTGCTTCAGGTTTTGAGGCAAACCCGCATGAATTATTACAAAACGGTGAGTTTGATTTACTCATTACCGCAGATCCTATTGCCTTAAAAGGTATTGAATATTTTCCAATTTTTGAATATGAATCACGTTTGGTTTTGTCAAATACCCATCCTTTGGTACGTGCTGAACAAATTACCGTACAAGAACTTGCAGAAGAAACCCTCATTACATATCCTGTCGATAAACATCGTCTAGATATTATGGCGAAACTTTTTCTTCCTGCGAACATTCAACCGAAACATATTCGTACAACCGATTTGACGCAAATGCTGATTCAATTGGTTGCAAGTGGGCGAGGAATTGCTGCATTGCCTGATTGGGTAGTCAATGAATATGAGCAGAAGGGTTGGGTAACATCACGACGTTTGCACTGCGTTGGAAAAACAGGATTACGCCGTACTTTATATGCAGGTTATCGTATTGAAGAGATGGAAAAGAGCTATTTTGAAGGATTTTTAAAACAACTAGATAAATTTGCACAAAAACGTCATCAATATTACAGTGCTTAAATATTCAATAAAAAGCCTTTTCCTTTAAAACGGAGAGGGCTTTTTATTATGAATTTGTTTTTGTTTAAAATAACTATTTTAAAAAATTTAATAATATTTGACTAGATTTAGAGTTGTAGTATTAAGAATGACTTTACCTGCGATATTTGGGTTATTTAATCTCTAACCGTGATAATAGTTAAAAAGTGGATATACTTTAAACAATAACCATTTTAAAATATCACATGAAATCTAACTCATTTTTAGATTTTAATTTTAAATCGATCAGATGTATTTAGGATGATCTATGTCTACGCAACCAAGCTCGCAACAATTAATGACCGTGATTCAAACCCAAACTGCCATTGCTAAATTGGGTTTAGACCTTAATGCGGTAATGACACTTGTTGCTGAGCAAGTTCAAGATATGACACAAGCCAAAGGTGCGATTGTTGAGCTTGCTGAAGATGGTGATATGGTTTATCGAGCAGTGTCGAATGGTGCAGATCAGTTTTTGGGCTTACGTTTAGGCATGCATAATAGTCTGTCAGGGTTGTGCATTGAACAAAATAAAACGCTGTATTGTCAGGACAGTGAACATGATGTTCGCGTAGACCGTGAAGCATGTCGCCGTGTCGGGTTACGTTCCATGGCAGTTGTACCTTTGATTCATGCAGGCGAACCTATCGGCGTATTGAAAATCTATTCAGAACGGGTTGATGCTTTTCAAGAAAGTGATATGAATTTATTGGGGCTTATGTCTGAACTAATTGCAGCAGCCATGTATCACGCTACTCGTTTTGGAGAGCAAGAACTTTATAAACTTGCGACACAAGATCATTTAACAGGGCTTGCCAATCGTGCATTATTCCTAGATTGCTTGCGACAAGGAGTTGAGAAAGCGAAACAAGCAGGTAAAGTCTTGGGCATTTTAATGATTGATATGGATGGGTTAAAACCAATTAATGATCAATATGGACATCGGCTTGGCGATGAGGCTCTCAAAGAAATTGCCCGTAGAATTGTTAATAATACTCGTCAAAATGACTTGGTTGCCCGTCTAGGCGGAGATGAGTTTGCTGTGATTTTAAGTTCAGTTGCCGATCAAGAATTAGCAACATCTGTGATGAATCGGGTTGCACAAGTATGTGGCTTACCCTTTGTGTTTGAAAATATTAAATTAACCATTGGTGCGAGTGTTGGCTTGGCATTTTACCCTGTGGATGCAGCTGAACTTAACCAACTGATTGAATGTGCAGATCAAAAAATGTATGCGCACAAACGACAGAAAAAATCTTTGAGTTTAAGTATTTAAGTTTAGGGATGTATTATTCCTTTCTTTCTCTTAAGAAAGTCATGGCACAAGATTTTCAACCAAGAAAAATTTAAAATTACAGTGCTTTTTCATATATAGTGTAAAAATCATGTGAAAAGATTGTGTAAATGTTCGGTCGCTCTAAGGATATATGGATTATTTGTGCAGGCTTTATTGCTGCAATGCATATTGGAAAATTACCGCCAGTTGTACCTGTTTTACAACAAGAATTACAGATTAGCTTTTTTCAAGCAGGTTTGCTGTTGTCCTTGGTACAAGGTGCAGGGATGTGTTTTGCCTTACTTTTTGGTAGTTATGTAGAAAAATTGGGGTTACGCCGTTGTATTGTTACAGGATTAATGCTGCTGACGAGTGCAAGTATTTTGGGCAGTATAAGCCAAAGTGTAAGTGCATTACTTTTCTTAAGAGTTATTGAGGGTTTTGGGTTTCTATTAGTGACGACAAGTGCGCCTGCATTGATCCGTCAAATTACATTACCTGAGCAAATTAATAAAAAAATGGGGCTCTGGAGTGCCTATATGGGCGGTGGTATGGGAATCGCTTTATTGTGTACGCCCTATTTATTTTTGTTTATGGGATGGCAGGGGGTATGGTTGTTCTTTGCAATGCTGTCCGGACTGATTGCATTCATTATTTATATTCAAATTCCTGAAACGCCTCGACATAGACAAACTGTAGATATTCAAAAACTCATTGCTATGACCTTAAAACATTCTCCTGCATGGTTGTTAGCACTGATGTTTGGTACTTATGCAGGACAGTGGTTGGGTTTGGTCGGATTTTTACCGACTATTTATCAACAGAATCAAATTTCATTACAAATGGCAGGTGTGCTGACGGCTGTTGTTGCCATGAGTAATGCTGTAGGCACTGCATGGTGTGGCGTGTTACTACAACGAGGTATACAGGCAAAATTGTTGATGCAATTTGCTTATGTGGTCTTGATGGTCTGTGCGATTGCTTTTTATTGCTTTAAGCAATTTTTACCTTTTATCGTACAATATGTTTTAGTGTTGAGCTTTTCGTTATTCGGAGGCTATATTGCTGCGATTATTTTCTCTCAGGCAATTCATTTTGCAGCTAAGCCAATTGCCATCAGTACGACAATTGGTTTGGTTTTACAGTTTTCATCTATTTCTCAGTTCATTTTACCCCCAGTAATTGCATTCATTGTTTCAATTTCCGCAGACTCTTGGTTTTGGGTTGGAATCTTAATGGCGACACTATCAGGTTTCGGTATGATTTTATGTCAAAGACTATTTCATCCCAAAACGCTAAATCTTCAACGTGATGCAATTGTTGAGTAAAATTACTTAATTAGTATATAAATACAATGAGTCAATTAAGGCTGGGGTGCTAAGACTAGATTCTTAATATAGGGGTTAAGCTAGATCTATTAAGACTGTCCAATCAATAAAGAGAGTAATCCTGCTGCAATGAGTGGACCAACAGGCACGCCACGTAACAACGCAAC
The DNA here is from genome assembly GCF_046269225.1 of Acinetobacter sp. TY2. Classification (NCBI taxonomy): domain Bacteria; kingdom Pseudomonadati; phylum Pseudomonadota; class Gammaproteobacteria; order Moraxellales; family Moraxellaceae; genus Acinetobacter; species Acinetobacter sp. TY2. Next base: position 51,941 of record NZ_JBJZOR010000010.1, on the reverse strand, counting down.
GCCTGCAACTGTACCAATCAATAAGCCTGCGACTACATTAGGCTGATTACTCATCAATTTAACACCACGTCCACCAAGCCATGCCACTAAAAGTCCAATGGCAATCGCAAGTAATGACTTCCAACTTAAAAAGGATTTGAGAATTTCCTCTCCTGGGATTTTACCACTTGCAATAGGTGTGAGTACGCCAATGGTTAAAATAATAATACCGACTTCAAGTCCATGAGTTTGTAGTAATGGGAAAAATTGACTCAGTGGTGTGATTCTGAAGACAATCAGCACACCTGCGGCAATGGTGACAGCCGTATTGTGACTGAAAATTCCACAGCCAAGCAACACTAATAAAACAATTAAATTTAAATCGAGATGGGACATATCAACTTCGATAACAAGGACAGCATATTATTGTAACGCTTTTTACTCGCTAGATTGAATTTGAGTTGAGTAAAATGATTAAGACTGAGCATAAAGATTGAAGTTAAGTTGCTAGGGATAGTGGTGTTCAATACTGCGTATAAGATTCTACACGAGGTCATGCCCTAGATCGGGTACACTACCCAGATTCAGAATGTATAGATTCAAAGGATTATGCCGTGTTACTCGAAAAAATGTTGCAATCACAGGGTTTTGGCTCTCGTAAACACTGTCAGCAATTGATTAAAAACGGTGCTGTGACTATCCATGGTGAGGTGATCAGTGATCCTAAGTTTAAACTGGATTTAAATGAATTGACTTATTCGGTCTATGGTCAGACGTGGCAATATCGTGAAAAGGTTTATATTGCGCTAAATAAACCACAAGGTTATGAATGTTCACACCAGTCGACGCATCATTTTAGTGTATTTGATTTATTTGATGATGTATTACTTAACCGAGGTTTACAGTGTGTGGGGCGACTTGACCAAGACACTACAGGTTTATTAATTTTGACTGATGATGGCCAATTTTTACAAGCTTTAACCCATCCTAAAAAGCATGTGCCTAAAGTCTATCAAATGCAAACAGCTGATCTCATAAACACAGAACAGATGGCTCAACTTGAAAGTGGGGTTGAGTTACGCAATGAAAAAGGTATTTTTGCTGCAACAGATGTTAAAGCATTGGCAGAAAGTAAATTACAAATGACTGTACATCAAGGGGTTTATCATCAAGTGAAGCGTATGCTTGCTGCCGTAGGCAATAAAGTTGAAAGTTTACATCGTGCACAAGTTGGTCAACTTAGACTTTCACAATTGGCAGAAGGTGAATGGACGTATTTAACGGAAGCACAAATACTTGCAGCTAAAAACACACTTGAGACATTGGTAGACATTTAGTCGTTTATTTTAGGAAGCAGTGATAGGTCTGAAACTCACTGTCTCTAACAAATCCCATCTGTTCATATAATTGGTGGGATTGATGGTTATTTTTTTGTGTTTCAAGGCTAATGCGCATAGCATTTTGCTGTTGTGCAAATAAAATTGCAGTATCAATCAATTGTTTTGCAGAACCTTGTCGGCGATATATAGGTGTTACGTAAACATCATCTAAAATATAATACGTTGAACAAGCAACTGAAGAAAATCCAAGATATAACAGCACAAAACCTGTAAAGGTTTCATCTTTTACATGAATAAAAATGACACTTTGTTGATTATCAAAACGTTGTTTTAGAAATTGATGAGATTGTTTAATATTGGATGACGAACCATAAAATTGACGGTATTCATCGAAAAGAACAGCGAGTTGATTTAAATCTTCTTGAACAGCACGACGAACAATCATTTAAATGCTCCTTGCAGTTAATTTTAAACTCTGCATTGAGCATAACCAAAAGTGAACGCTAGAAATTTAAAAAATTGTTTAAAAATGCAACACTGTTAAGTTTTGTCGCTTTCATTCAAAATTGCATTCAACTCTGCAAAAATATCATCATCAATTGTAGTATCATCCATTGTTTCTGATGAAAGGGCAGTGGATTGTTCAAGCTTTATTTTTTTTAATTTAAGTAATTGTTCCATATTGATACTTTGATTTTCAATTGCAAATGGAATCGATTTTGTCAGTACGACTTGTTTGAAAAACAATCTGACTGCTTGAGCAGGTGTAATTCCCAACTGCTTAAAAACAGCAAAAGCCTGTTTTTTTTCTTGTGAATCAAGTCGTACTTGGTAGACTTCAGTTTTTCTCATAATTACAGCCAAACAGATTTAAATTCTCAGCCTATTTTAATCAAATTTGCTGTAATTTCAATCGAAAATAGATAAAAAGTATACTTACTGTCATTACAATGGAATCACAATGTCAATTCTTTATTGGAGTGGAAGTGCATAGGTTGTTGTGTGATTGGATCTAAAAAGTATATTTCTTTAGCAAGCAGTTGTAGCGGCGCACTAAAATCGGCTGCATCTTTATGAATGACTTCAGGGTAAAACGGGTCATTCTGAATCGGAATATTCAAGGAATTGAGATGGACTCTAAGTTGATGTTGTTTACCTGTGATCGGTTTAAGTTGATATTTTGCCCAAGATTGATTGTGTTCAAGTAGATTAATTTCAGTGCTTGAATTTACCTGACCGCTAACAATTTTCATCGTATAAAAAGGTTCGCCTTTTTCCATACGTAATTCAACAGTTTGAGGGAACATTAATTCAGCATAATAAGGTGCAATTGCATGATAAATTTTTTGCACTTTTTTTTCTGCAAATAATTGTTGATAGATACCACGGCTACTTGGCTTTTTAGAAAATAAAACCACACCTGCTGTTTCTCGATCGAGTCGATGAATGGGGGTTAAGTCAGGGTTATTGATGGTTTTTTTAAGTCGAACCAATAGTGTTTCCTGAACATATTGCCCCGTTGGACTTATAGTTAAAAAGTGAGGTTTATCAACCACCAATAAGTCCTCATTTTCAAATAGAATTTTTTCTTGAAAGGGCACAAAAATTTCATGTGCTAAAAAGCGATAATAATAAATATGGGTATTGGCTTGAAAGGCACTCTCTAATGTTAAAACATTGCCTTTTAAGTCAAAAATTAGTTGATCATTGAAGCGTTGTTGCCACTCTGTGACTGTAATATGTGGAAATTGTTCACACAGATAGTTAAAAATAGTATTGAAATATTGTGTAGTTTCAGCCAAAAAAACTTTAGATGCAGTGACACCATTCAGCATTGGGGGAGTAAAATCGATGGTTTCTTGCACAGTTTAATGTTCCAAAGATTGAGCAGTTGGATGAAATTTTGGCGTAAAGCCATGACGAAAGGCATTCACTAGAGAAATAGGGGTAAGTACTTTAACCATCGTAGTTGAATCAAATTCAATTGTTGTTTGATAGCCTGTAAATGACCATGTTTGATAAAGTTGATTAGCGACAATCATCACTGCTTGGTCATGCCATTCAAAACAAGTGCCAATCGGAAGTTCTGCCAAAGTTGTTTGAAATGTCACTTTTTCGTGTGCAGAATTTATGCGTTCAAGGTGAAGCTGTTGATCGATGTCTGAAAGCTTAAATTTTTGACCTGAGGCATTGGCATTGACCCAAGCTATTTTAAATTGATTACTACGTTCACGTTGACATTCTGCACATGGGCGATGTCCTGCTGAAAAAGCAGTCGCTTCATCTAAAAAGAAGAGTTCTGAATAGCGTCCTTCACTGAAAATTTTTCGTGTATTACCTTTAAAAGACAATACACAGCTAATCCAAGCCTTGAGCTTCCAAGGGCGAACAATTTGCTGAGATTTATTGTGTAATACGCCTCGATTTCCCATTCGTGTTGCTGTTTTTACAGGATTTTGGTTAAGCCTTGACCACGGATCTACTCTGTTTTGTAAAGTCATGATCAATCCTAAAAGTTGTAAAGAAAATACGAGTTATAATGCGCATTTTACCACGAATAGCATAGTGAGTTATTCATACAGCTATACGCAAATAAGAAACATTATCTTAGGCATTATCTTGGGTATTTGGCATGTGTAATGCTATCATATTGCCGAGTTCAAATCATGTTGTTAGTACAATGCAATATTCATGTAAATTAAGTCTAAGCAATGAGCAAGATACACAAAAAATGGCGGCTATATTGGCGCAGTCCATTGCAAAGGGCGTGATTTATCTTATCGGTGATTTAGGTGCAGGAAAAACCACACTGACCCGTTATTGGTTGCAAGGACTTGGGCACAAAGGTACAGTAAAAAGTCCTACCTATACCTTGGTTGAGCCTTACAATATACAGGGTACAGACGTTTTCCATTTCGATTTATATCGTTTAAATGATCCTTATGAAATGGAATTGATGGGCATCCGTGATTATTTGGATGTGCCAAATGCTTTATTTTTATTTGAATGGCCGTCTAAAGGTGGCGATGAAATTCCGCAAGCAGACCATATTATTGAAATCCTAAAAACAGAGGATGAAATGGGGCGTGAAGTTCAAATAAGCAGTATTTCTGAAGATTTAATCAGTGCCTTAAAGGTGCTTTAAAAGTCTATTAAAAATCTCAGTGAATAAAGTATTCTGCTTTTAAAAGAGATGATCGTTTATTTATTATGCCGTCCATTCGAAATTGAGGTTAATGCATGCAGCGTGAAGAAATCAGTGTCAGACGAATTCATACGCTCAATGCAGCACTTGCGAACCAAATTGCTGCAGGTGAGGTGATTGAGCGTCCGTCATCCGTGGTGAAAGAATTACTTGAAAATTCGATTGATGCGGGCGCAACAGAACTGATTATTCGGATTGCACAGGGTGGCAGTACGCTGATTGAAATCATTGACAATGGTCGTGGTATTCATGCCGAAGATTTAGCGTTGTCCGTGACTCGGCACGCAACGAGTAAAATTCAAACGGCAAATGATTTACACGCTATTATGAGTTTAGGTTTTCGTGGTGAGGCATTGGCATCGATTGCTGCGGTTTCACGTTTGACTTTAACGAGTAGTCAAGATGATTCAGGTGTAGGTTATCAGTTAGAAGTAAATGGTACAGCTTTTGATGGGCAGGATATTCAAGCAGTAGCGACACAGCAGGGTACGCATATCCGCATTCAAGATTTATTTTTTAATGTGCCTGCTCGTCGTAAATTCTTAAAAAAACCCACCACAGAATTTGGTCATATCGAAGAAATTGTGCGTCGTATGGCATTGACACACTTTGATATTCGCTTTGTTTTGGAACATAACGATAGTATTCGCCTTAATTTACCCATTGCAGACAGTGGTGAATTACGTTTTCAACGTGTTCAACAATTGCTTGGGCGAGCATTTACTGAAAACGCATATTGGATTGATGCTGATAGTATTAGTATGCGTTTGTCAGGGTGGCTAGGGCATCCTTCTGATGCACGCTCGCAGGCAGATTTACAATATGTGTATGTCAATGGACGCATCGTAAAAGATAAAACCATTTCACATGCTTTACGTATGGCGTATGACGGTATTTTGCATGGACATCAACATGCAGCATATCTGTTATTTTTAGAAGTTGAACCTGAAAATATTGATGTCAATGTGCATCCAACAAAACATGAAATTCGTTTTTTAAATCAACGTGAAGTACATGAGTTTGTACGCCATTTTGCCAAAAATACGTTGTCTCAATTTCAAACAGCAACGGCTGATTTGTCAAGTGCAATGAAACAGTCTGAAGATGCTTCTGTGCATTGGCAGCCACAGCCACGAATTCAAGAACAATTTGCTTTGCATCGCAATGTGGAATCACAAAATACAGTTAATATACAAGATATAAATAGCCTAAGTAGCACTAACGGTCATGCTTGGCAAGCAGATTCTTCTGAGTCAGCAGAACGTCAAGCGGCATCTCAAGATGGACTCACTGAATTTCGTAGGAATGTACCCATGTCTACAGGTGTGCAACCAGTATCGTATGCGTCTCAATCAGATTCACGAGCGAATTATCAAGGTTCTCAACAACTTAATAATGCACTTAAAAGTTATTTAGCTCCTTTGAGAGAACAATCGAGTTATTCGCCTGAAAATTCTAGTGAAGATTCACCAACGCAATTAAAGCAAAATCGTGTGGATGAGTTTCCGCTTGGGATTGCAATTGCACAATTACATGGCATTTATATTTTAGCGCAGAATACAGAAGGGCTGATCATTGTCGATATGCATGCTGCACATGAGCGAATTTTGCTACAGCAAATGAAAATGGCATGGGATAAACCTGATTTTTGGATATCACAACAATTACTCATTCCTAAAGTCATCAGTATTACGCGCATGCAAGCGACTCGTATCGATGAATTAAAGCCACAATTAGAACGACTTGGACTCGATATCGACCAATATGGCGATGAACAAGTCATTGTTCGAGGTGTACCTGCCATTTTACATAAAGCAGATTTTGGCTCGCTCGTGCCTGAGTTGCTGAATGATCTTGACCCCAATGATGAAGCACAGGCATTGCAACAAAAACGTGATCATTTACTTGCAGGCATGGCATGCCATGGTGCAGTGAGGGCACACCGAATGCTGAGTCTATCTGAAATGAATGCTTTACTGCGTCAGATGGAACAAACTGAATTTGCGAGTCAATGCAATCATGGTCGTCCGACATGGAGAGCTTTTCCATTGTCACAGCTTGATAAATTATTTGCTCGAGGAGAGTAGTTTTACATGTCAAATCAATTGCCCGTCATCAATTTAATGGGACCGACAGCCAGCGGTAAAACGGCTTTGGCTTGCGAACTGTATGAGCGTGGTAATTATGAGTTGATCTCTGTCGATTCAGCGCTTGTTTATCAAGATATGGATATTGGCACCGCAAAGCCAAGCAAAGAAGAACAGGCGCTTTATCCGCATCATCTAATCGATATTATTACGCCACTTGAAGTGTATTCGGCTGCAGAATTTGTGGAAGATGCATGTAAATTAATTGATGAAATTCATGGCCGTGGTAAAACACCGATTTTAGTTGGTGGCACAATGCTGTATTTTAAAGCACTGCTTGAGGGACTTTCGAGTAATTTGCCGAGTGCGGATTATCAAATTCGTGATGAGATTGTAGCAAAAGCAGATCGAGAGGGTTGGCAAGCGATTTATGAAGAGTTAAAAAGCGTTGATCCTTTGGCAGGTGAAAAATTTAAAGTCAGCGATAAGCAACGTATCATTCGTGCTTTAGAAGTTTTTAAAATTACAGGGCAGCCAATTACAAAATTACAATCAGAGCAACCTCGAAATGTACCCTACAGATACAGTTTTCATAATTACGCGCTATTGCCAGATCGCTTAGAATTACATAGTCGTATTGAGCTTCGACTGAAAAACATGTGGGAAATCGGATTTTTAAATGAAGTTGAAGAACTTATGATAAAATACGATCTAAATGAAAATCTTCCTTCAGCTCGATCAGTTGGTTACAGGCAAGCAATCGATTTTTTACTAAAGAGTGACAGGAGTCACAAAAGTAAGTTGGAGATGGAAGACAAATCATTGTTTGCGACACGACAATTGGCTAAACGTCAATACACATGGTTACGTTCTTTGCAAGAAGCACACCAATTTATAACTTTTTCAACAACAAGGCAGGCTCAAGAAGACTTGCGAAACTTACATAGATAAAGCAAAATTTACACACTGTCTTTTTTATAAATTTTAATTGAAAAAACAAAGGCAGTTTTTGCGCTGATTTTAAATTTTTTGGAGTATAAAATGTCTAAAGGTCAAACTTTACAAGATCCGTTCTTAAATTCTCTCCGTAAAGAACGCATCCCAGTTTCCATCTTCCTTGTAAACGGTATTAAATTGCAAGGTCATATTGAATCTTTTGACCAATATGTTGTTTTATTAAAGAATACTGTAAGCCAAATGGTTTACAAACATGCAATTTCTACGGTTGTTCCTGCACGTAACCCTCGTCCTGCTGGCGCACCTGCTGGTGCTCCGGGCGCTGGTGCTCCAGGTGGCTTTGGCGGTCAACAAGGTGGCTTCGGTGGTCAAGGTGGCTTTGGTGGCGGTCAACAAGGCGGCTTCGGCGGTCAAGGTGGCTTCGGCGGTCAACAAGGTGGCTTCGGTGGTCAAGGTGGCTTCGGTGGTCAAGGTGGTTTTGGTCAACAAGGCGGTTTTGGTCAACAGGGTGGTTTTGGTCAACAAGGTGGTTTTGGTGGTCAAACTTCTGACTTCGGTACTGAAACAAAATTTGAAGATTCTCAAGATGACGAAAACAATCGTTAATTTGTGAGATATATTTACACCTTATGTTAAGGGTGTATGAATTCTCGAAAAACACCCGATAAATTTATCGGGTGTTTTTTTATGCATTCATTTTGAAAAAATATAGTTTTACGGTTTATATAGACCATGATCAGTTAGGTGAAGTTTTAAAATACGACGTAATTCCAATACGGCTTCAGGTGTTTCCTGAATAGAGTGTCCGCCTTTAATAATTTTTTCAGACACAGCACCATCTAAATGCGAACTCCGATAAGGCACGATACCATCAGTCATGATGTCAGGATCATTGCTGTTAGTAATGTTGCCCATAATTGAATGATAAATCATGCCTTTTTTCGGCATGACATTCTCAGTTAACTGTGTGAATTTTGAATTATGACTTAAATCACTTGGACCATTTTGAATAAGACCACCATCAATATCTTTGAGAATTTTTTTAGGATTAAGATTTTTTTCATCTATCGAGTCTGCTAAAGCACCTAAGAATGCCCCTGGTAGTTTAATGACTTTACGTGCAGCACGTGTAAACCAACGGTCTGCATAGTCTGTACCCCGATGCGGTGTTGAAATAAAGATTGCACGATTAAAATTGGGAACAGATTGAATATTCAAACGAGCATTAAAAACGGGATCATCTTTAAAACGATTGAATTGTCTGTTTTTTAACATTTTTTGAGCATTATTTGAAAGGTTTTGGTCACTGACCAATAAGCGAGCGATGATTCCACCCATGCTATGACCAATTAACACAGCATCTTTTGCCGAAGCTGATTTTTGATCAATACTTTCAAAGCCTTGATTAATAATCGTATTAATTTGGAAGCGACTTTCTAAGATTGGCATATTAGTAGAATAGAAAATTTGCCAGACTTGATAATGCTCACGTAAAGCATTATCCCCCATAATATCATTGGTTAAACGAATCCATGCTTCTGGACTGCTTGCGAGACCATGAACCAATACAATGACTTTTTTATTCGGGTTATAGGGTTCAAGCATATATAAATGTGGCATGGTTAAGCGCTTATCACGATCAATCAGGCTTAAATAGGCTGCTGCCCCCAAATTGTTTTCTGCTAACCAAAGCCCATAAGGTGCAGAAAAATTGGCTGCTAGAGGATAACTTTTTCCACTGACATCAATTTTTTCAGTGCTGTAAGGGTCAAAAACTTTTAACTTGAAATTAGGGTTGTGTAAGATGCTGTCAACTGACTCATTTCCTTCAGGCTGTGCAGTGATGGAAACTGCCAAGTAGCGAGGCTTGTGAATATTGGGGTTCATGCCGTTACTGTATTTATGGTGTACAGGATCGACAATATATTTATCTTCTTCAGCTTTTGTTGGCTCTTTTAAGATGGTGACAAATTCAGCACCAAAACCATCACGTCTATTGATAGAGCGTAGACCTGAAAAGTTCATATTGTATGTAGATAATAATGCTTCTGGAATATTTTTTTCTAATTCGGGATAGTGAGAAAAATCAAATGTATATGTACTATTTCCTGCTTTAATCACGGATGGTGATTTTGTATTTTGAACTTCAAGAGCAATAAATTTTGCTAAAGCCTGATTGTAGAAATCTCGAATTTGAACCTGACGGTTATTAAAAATACGGTCTTGAGGTTGTCGTTCAGTTTTAAATAAATAAGCATAGCTGTAGCGAATGCTTTTATCGAGCATAGAAAGCTGTTGTGCTTGGCAATCATCATAATTTTTTTGGATGATTTTTTGTTTTTCTTCGGACTTATGTTTGGCGACTAAACTAATTTTACAATTTGAAGACGATGCCAAGGTTAAAGCTTTCGTGAGATAAATTTCACTTGCTGTGGAGAATAGTTGTTCATCTTGAATTTCTTTAATTTCATCGAGTTCATCAATGCAACGATCAGGTGCTTCAGTACAACTTTTCGCTTCACGACCTGTCATCGATAATACATTAAGGCTTGCTTCACTCATTTTTGAGCGTGTCAAAATACTGTCGCGCTCATTAGCAATCGTGACATTAATTTTTTGATTTTTGACGCTAACGACTTGACAGCCACTGAGTAAAAGTGGGCTAAAAACAAGAAGTGTGAGCAGTATATTTTTTTTAGAATGCCGCATATATATGATCTGACAGATAGTACTTTCAGATCATACGATATTTATAAGAGATTTCAATTTTATTCTAAAGAATTTTGCTAAAAAAAATAGACTGATTAATCAGTCTATTTTATAGAAAAATTTTACTTATTTTGATAGAGCTGGGTTTTTCATAATTTGCCAAACATTGTAACGATTTTGTTTGTCAATTTCTAAAATTAAACGATCAGCAACTTCTGCTTCTTCAGGGTATTTAACTTTATAGTTTTTAAGAGCTTGGATCGCATTTTTTTTCTGTTCCATACCCAAGTAAGTATTTACAGTAGAAAGATAAGCTTCTTGAACACCTGCTTTGGTTGCTTTATCTAAATAAGGCATTGCTTCACGCTGACCACCACCTTCAGACAATGAAAAACCAAACCAAAGATTTGCTTCTGGATCGTCTTTGTTGATTTTTAAAATACGCTGTGCATAGTTTAATGATTTTGTAGTGTAGCTTGAACCTAAGTCGAGATTACGACCCATGACACTTGCCTTAAATGCGCGAATGAGAATGTCAAAAGAAGCATTATCATGTGAAGCTAGGGTATCGAGTTGTGTTGAAACTTCTTTTAATTTGCTTTCAAAACCACGACGTTCTTGACGGTCGGTAAATTGTGGTGGGTAATGACGTGCTTTACCTTCAACCATCTGTAAAAAATCATCAATTGCAGTGATATCAATTTCATTTTCACCTGCAAGAACAGCATATTTCATGCCACGCTTTGAGCTGTTTACTGTTGGTACAATGAGCTTGTTGCTGTCTAGAATTAATTTTTTATTTGGGTTATTTGGATCAGTGACTTCAAGTTTTTGGACAGGTTCTGCCGCTGCTTTTTTCAGCTCAAGTTCAAACACAGGAGGCTGTGCATAGTTAAATGGATTTAGTGCATAAAAAGGTGGAGTAATATCGGGTTCTGTATAAATAATCGGTTCGTTATTGACTTTATTTTGTGATTTAACAGGAGCAGTGCCGCAAGCGGAGAGTAATGAGGCGGTGACGAGTACCAATGCCAAAGGCTTAAGAGTCATATCTTTCTTCCAATGATTTGTTGTATAAGTTAAAAATTACATGTTGGTCAGTCTAAGAAAAGAATGGGCAACATGCAACTTCAAAATGATTACGTTATTAAAATTTATACATTAAGCTTTAGATTCATTGTTTTGTGCTTCGCATTCACGGCGCACATCTTCAATAATTTTAAGTTCCTCTTCACTATACGGCTGTTCAGCATCTTGCTGCGGTTTAAAGGTGGGATCAATAAGAGATAAACGCTGACATAAATTATTCATGCGTTTTTCATTTTGAGCCAAGCGTTCAAGTAATACACGCATACCTTCAAGCATTGGATCGGTCACATCTTGCGTTGCAGCATAGGCTTGGAATGCAGGATTTTGATCTGTATTGTCTAAGCGAATATCTGTCTTTTCAGGACATGGCGCATTTTGTGTTTTTGGTTGATCCTTATTGATGAAGCGAGCAGGGTTACCAACCGCGGTCGTATCTGCAGGAACAGCTTTGGTCACTACGGCATTGGAGCCGACTTTAGCATTTTTACCGACTGTAAAAGGACCTAGAATTTTCGCACCAGCACCGACTACTACGCCATCTTCAAGCGTTGGATGACGTTTGCCAGTATTCCATGTTGTACCGCCCAATGTCACACCATGATATAGCGTAACATCATCACCAATTTCGGCAGTTTCACCAATCACTACACCCATGCCGTGATCAATAAAAAAACGTTTACCAATTTTAGCACCGGGATGGATTTCAATACCTGTAGTGAAGCGACTAAAAGAAGACAATAAACGTGCTGAAGTTTTACATTCCTTGACCCATAGCTCATGTGCAACGCGATGCATAATAAGAGCATGAATGCCAGGATATGTAGTTAGAACTTCAAATGTATTGCGTGCTGCAGGATCTCTCGCAAATACAGCTTGGATATCTTCTTTAAGCCATTTCAGCATTATTTTTGATCCTCTTGAGGTTTACTTTTCCATGTACCATTATTAAGGGCTTGTACACGGGTAAAAATACCTCGTAGTAAGTGGTATTCCATTTTATCTAATTGTATACGTCCGAAAAGACGACGCAAGCGTAAAGGCAATAATCTTGGGTTCTTTGGGTCCATAAATTCGATTTCTGCGAGCATTTTTTCGATATGTGGATAAAATTGCTCCATTTGCTCATGAGTAACCAAAGGTTCATCCCAATGCATGTCTTCTGAATCAGTCACATGCATGACTGCTTTGGTATCTTCTTGTTTATCTGCAAGCTCAATTGCTGCTATACGCATTTCATAGCAAATGACTTGAATGGCTTGTGCAACATTGAGAACGCCATAGTCTGTATTGACAGGAATGGTGACATGATAATTCGCCATTGCCAATTCTTCGTTGGTCAAGCCACGATCTTCACGACCAAAAACAATCGCAATTTCTTGTTGCTCATGAATCACCGATTGCATTGATTTTTGTGCAGCAGGGCGAGCATCTAACAGTGGCCAAGGGATGGTGCGGCTACGAGCACTTGTACCAAAAACCAAATGGCAATCTTTAATCGCATCTTCGAGCGTATCGACAATTTCAATCTGTTCAATGAGATCAGCCGCACCCGCAGCTAAAGCATCAATATCAGGATGAGGGTAAGTCTTTGGTGCAACAAGGACGAGTTTTGATAGCCCCATGGTTTTCATTGCACGTAAAGCACTGCCTATATTGGCAGGAAGTGTTGTGTTGACCATGACGATGCGTACATGGCTTAAATGCTGAGAAATTTCAGCATTGTCGATAATATCCATTGTAATTCCACAAAAATAAATCAGGCGGTTAATGTCTGAAGAATGTATCGGGTTTAAATTGATGGGAGAGATCAATTTAAGAATAATTAAATTTTAAAATAAAGATTTAAGTGCCATATTTTAGATGGTGTTGTTAAGAGATTTAAAGAATATTCATCAAGAATACTGACTCAGATCTTCATTGTACTGATCCATTGCATCATCCATGCTGATATTTGTCGCAGGTGGTGGGCTTACCACACGAGCAGGAGGTTGATACGCTGCGACTTTAGCAGCTTTAGATTTCACTTGATATTCAACATGCAGTGATTCTTTACCAAAATAATCACGCATTTTCGATAAAAGTTCATCGAGTGGTGCAACTTTCCATTGCTGTCCGAAATGAAACTCAGCAGTGGCATAATCATAATCAAGCATGATGTGTACAGGAATGTGTTGACACATATCCACATTACAATAAGGTTGTAAAATCTTTTGTAAATCAGATGTCAGTGTTTTTGTTAGTACTTCAGGACTGAGTTTAATTGCAATGTGATTGGCACGTTTTTGACGAATTTCATTGAGATTAAAGGCTTTGGTTAAGCGTCCCATTGGACGATCAAAACCTTCACGTTCATAAATTTCACCCTCAATCACCACGACTTTTTCATTTTGAATGATGTCTTTAAAACGGTTAAAGCGTTCATGGTTGGCAGAGACTTCAATACGTGCTGTACCATCATCCAAAGTCACCATCATGCGGTTCGGAAAATTGGCAATATCGACAACAAGACCTGCAAAAACAGTGGTAACACCACGGCGAGTAGGCGTAAGTTCATTAATACGCTGTGAAATAAAGGCTTTTAACTCAGGGCGGTACACATCAATTGGATGTCCTGTGAGGTATAAACCAAGCGTGTCTTTTTCACCTTTGAGACGAACTTCATCTGACCATGGCTTAGTGGGTTTGGCAGGTTTCCGCTGAACTTCTTCAACTTCACCAAACAAATCCATAATGCCAGTTTCACGGTTTGAACGTGCTTGCTCTGCTGCTTGAACTGCTTCAGGCAGTTGTATCATGAGGCTTGCACGATCAATACCTAAACAGTCTAATGCACCTGAACGAATTAGGGCTTCAAGAGTACGTTTGTTGATTTTCTTTAAATCGACACGATGGCAAAAATCAAATAAATCTTTATACACACCATCATGCAAACGTGAATCAATCACAGATTGCATGGCTTGTTCACCGACACCTTTAATGGCACCTAAGCCATAAATAATAGTTTCAGCATCACTTGCATGAAATTGATAGAACGACATATTAATAGATGGTGGTAATACATTTAAACCATTGATTCGACAGTCATCAATTAAGAATACAATACTGTCGGTATTTTGCATTTCTGATGATAATACCGCAGCCATAAATTCAGATGGGTAATGCGCTTTGAGCCATGCCGTTTGATAGGCAACAAGGGCGTAGGCGGCCGCATGTGATTTGTTAAAACCATAGCCTGCAAATTTTTCCATATAGTCGAAAATATGGTTTGCAGTTTTTTCATCAATATCCTTTTTCGCAGCACCTTCAATAAAGATTTGGCGCTGTTTGACCATTTCTTCGGGTTTCTTTTTACCCATTGCACGGCGCAAAATGTCCGCGCCACCAAGAGAATAGCCTGCGCAGAATTGTGCAGCCTGCATCACCTGTTCTTGATACACCATAATGCCGTAAGTCGGTTCAAGTACGCCTTCAAGTAAAGGATGTAGATATTCAAATTCGCCACCATGCATACGGTAGATAAAGTCAGGAATAAGATCCATCGGACCTGGACGATACAAAGATACAAAGGCAATAATTTCTTCAAATTTGCTCGGACGTGCTTCCTTGAGCATTTTCTTCATGCCGACGGATTCAAACTGGAACACCG
This sequence comes from Acinetobacter sp. TY2, assembly GCF_046269225.1. Lineage (NCBI taxonomy): Bacteria > Pseudomonadati > Pseudomonadota > Gammaproteobacteria > Moraxellales > Moraxellaceae > Acinetobacter > Acinetobacter sp. TY2. Next base: position 36,929 of record NZ_JBJZOR010000010.1, on the reverse strand, counting down.
CCGTAGTATTGGCATCAGCAAATACGGTGTAGGCTTTAGCATCATCTAAAGGGATATATGTGATATCGAGAGGCTTTTCAGATTGGATGCGTTTATTGATATTTTGTACGGCATCTTCAATTACAGTGAGATTACGCAGTCCTAAAAAGTCGAATTTAACCAAACCTGCGGCTTCAACATCATCTTTATCGAACTGTGCAACACGACCTGTACCATCGGCTTCACATAGAACAGCAGAGTAGTCGGTGATTTTGGTCGGTGCAATCACTACACCACCCGCATGCTTACCTGTATTTCGGGTAATACCTTCAAGTTTGAGCGCCATTTCCCAAATTTCAGCAGCATCATCATTGTCAGGATTTGATGGATTGGTGACGATATCTTTGAGTTGTGGTTCAGCTTCAATTGATTCTTCCAAGGTTAAACCTAAAGGTTTTGTTGGAATCATTTTTGAAATGCGGTCAGCTAAACCATAAGATTTACCCAAAACTCGTGCAACGTCACGAATCGCACCTTTAGCAGCCATTGTACCGAACGTTGCAATTTGTGAAACGGCATCTCGACCATAATGACGTGCCACATAATCAATAACTTTATCTCGGCCTGCGATACAAAAGTCAATATCGAAGTCGGGCATTGAAACACGTTCAGGATTCAGGAAGCGTTCAAAAAGGAGTTCATAACGTAGTGGATCGAGATCGGTAATTTTAAGACTATAGGCAACCAATGAACCTGCACCTGAACCACGCCCTGGGCCTACAGGAACTCCATTGTTTTTAGACCATTGAATGAAGTCCATGACAATCAGGAAGTAACCAGGGAAGCCCATTTTGTTGATGATATCTAACTCATATTTTAGACGTTCATCATAAGGCTGACGAATTTTAGCCCAGTCCTCATCACGCTTTTCAAGTGGATACAGGACATCTAAGCGTTCTTCAAGCCCTACTTCGGATAAATGCTCGAAGTAGGTCTCAATGGTGTGACCTTCAGGAATTGGGTAGTCAGGTAAGTCATTGAAACCTAAACGAAGTGAAACGGTACAACGCTTGGCAATTTGTATAGTATTTTCAATGGCACTTGGAATATCTGAAAACAGCTCAATCATTTCAGCCGAGGTTTTAAAGTATTGCTCAGGCGTATAATTTTTAGGACGTTTGCTATCACCAAGGACATAACCATCGGCAATACAAACACGAGCTTCATGAGCTTCATAGTCTTCAGTACGAATAAAATGCACATCGTTAAGCGCAACGACACCAATGTTGTATTTTGCTGCCAGTTTGACCGCTTCTTGAATAAAGTCTTCTTCCATCGGGCGTTGTGTTCGCGTTAATGCAAGATAAACACGGTTACCAAATTTTTCAATCCACTGTTCAAGCAGAGGTTCAGCTTTTTCAGGATAAGCTGACACCAACATTTCACCGACATCACTGTGCAAACCAAGTAAAACAATAAGGTCTTGTGATTGTTCAAGCACCCATTCTTTTTGAACACATGGGATACTGAGTTGCTGACCTTCAATATAGCCACGAGACACGATTTCAGTTAGTCCACGCCAACCTTTTTTAGTCATGGCTAATAAAGTGGCTCTATGTGAAGCATCATTTAAACGAATCGTACTGCCCAAAATTGGCTTGATGCCTTTGGCTAAAGTCTTGTTATAAAATTTGACCGCAGCATGCAGGTTAGACAAATCGGTAATTGCCAATGCAGGCATTTCATCACTTGCAGCAGCCTTCACTAAATCAGGGATCCGTACGATCGACTCTGTGATCGAAAACTCTGTATGAATACCAAGATGTACAAACTGCATAAAAAGATCCTGTGCTGAAGCAGGCAATATTTTAGCACGCTCTGTGTCTGATATGCTGTTCAAAACTTGAAAAACGTGTTGATGTTATCAAGAACTTGTCATGTTTGAGCATTTTAATTTGCCAAAGAAATCATTTATGATGGTGCACTAGAATAATTTTTAAGTATCTTTTTATACAACTGAAAAATCATAGACTGGGAAAAATTAAAGTTATGAAAATTAAAGCACTCGCATTGTCATTATTTTTAGCATGTTCTATTGTCCCAAATGTTTATGCTGACGAAGCTGTTGAATATAGCGCTGCATTGGTTAAAAAAGCTGAAAAAGGTGATGCTCAAGCGCAGTATGATTTAGGCGAAGCTTATTACCAAGGTAACAATGTTGAACAAGATTACGAACAAGCTTTTGAATGGTATAAAAAGTCAGCGGCAAAAGGAAATTTAGACGGCATTTTTTCAGTGGGTTATATGTATGACAACGGCGAATTTGTCGAAGAAAATAATCCTGAAGCGATGAAGTGGTATTTGAAAGCAGCCAATAAAGGGCATGCATTTTCACAATATTATATTGGTTCAATGCTTGAAGAAGGTGAAGATGGTGTTGAAGCCAATCCTAAAAAATCAATTGAATGGATAAAAAAAGCAGCAGATGGTGGTTATGCACAGGCACAAAATCATTTGGGCTATAATTATGCCAATGGTATTAATGTTGACGAAGACAAAGCTTTAGCGGTCAAATATTATCGTTTAGCTGCAGCTCAGGACTATGATGAAGCACAGAACAACTTAGGTACGATGTATCACTTAGGGGAAGGTGTAGAACAAAATTATGCTGAAGCAATGCGTTTATATAATCTTGCTTATGATCAGGGTAATGAACTCGCAGCTTCAAACATTGGCTTGCTGTATGAAAATGGCGAAGGTGTGAAAAAGGATTATAAAAAGGCAGCAGAATATTATGAGCAAGCCGTTGAATTAGGTGATTCAAGCTCACTAGAAAATTTGGCCGATTTGTATGAAGAAGGTGGTTTTGGTTTGAAAAAAGACATTCGTAAATCAAAAGAATACCGCGCACGGTATGCAGATTAATAAAGACGACAGCATGATATTGATGTGAATATCATATTATTACTTTGAATCGTATAAATAAAAAGTGCCTGAATTTTCAGGCACTTTTTATTTTCAAGGTTTATTTGTGATTAGATTTAACAGGTCTTAATCCTAATAATCCCAAAATATACGCTGAATTTCTTTTGCATCGATAGTTTTAGTCAGCGCAAGTGCAGCAAGCAGTTTAGCTTTTTGTGGATTGAGGTCATGTGCGACAACCCAACCATATTTATCATCGGGTTGTTCTGCGTTACGTAGGACAAAGCCTTGTGGAACACGAGATGAGCGAATGATTTGAACGCCTTGTTTTTGGAGTTCATTCAAGGTCGGTACAATATAATTTGCTACAGAACCATTGCCTGTTCCTGCATTGATAATCGCTTTTACACCTGCTTTAGCAAAAGCATTATAGGCATCAGGGAGCATATTGCCTGAGCCATAAACAATTTGTACTGGAGGGAGGTTGTCGCCTTTGATATTTTCAATATTAAATTCTGAACTGTTGTTATGGCGTTTTACTGTATTACGGAACCAATAGGGCTTGCCTTCAACAAGCATACCAAGCGAACCCCATTGGCTTGTAAAAGCATTGGTGTGAATATTGATCGATTTTGTTACATCTCTAGCTGCAAAAATATCATCATTCATGAGAACAAAAGTACCTTTGCCTTTTGCACTGTCATCAGCAGCGAGCGCAACTGCACTATAAAGGTTCAATGGACCATCAGCAGAGAGTGCAGTTCCGGGGCGCATTGACCCAACTACCACAATAGGTTTGTCAGAATGAATGACTAAATTAAGAAAAAATGCAGTTTCCTCAAGAGTATCTGTACCATGTGTAATGACGACACCATTTACATCGGGTTTTTTCAATAAATCATTAACTTGACGAGCAAGAGACAATAATTCCTTGTCGGTAATACTTTCAGATGCGACTTGCATCGCCTGCACGCCTGTGACATTGGCAAGGTTTTGTATTTGTGGAACAGCATTGAGTAATGCATCAACAGGGACTTTTGCCGCTGTGTAAGTCGCACTATTTGTAGAGCTAGCACCTGCCCCCGCAATTGTACCGCCCGTTGCAACGACAACGACATTATTTTTGGCAAAAACCATACATGGAAGTAATAGGCTTAAACTAAGTGTAAGTGCTGAAATTGTTCTTTTCATAAAGATTCCTTTAAAATTCTGTCCATGTTCTAAGCATTTTTTGTACCAACTTTTAAATTAATACAGATGAGTTGTATTTGCCTATACTGATTTTAAAATGTGAAGTTTTAAATGATCATTCAAATTTATAGTGTATGTATTTATTGTTGAATATTGGATAAATAAATTGCTTTATAACGCTATTTTAAAAATAAAATAAAAGGTATATATGATTTTTTAGACAAAAAAGGCACTCAACTGAGTGCCTTTTTGATCATTCTTATTTAACTTAATATTAACATTAACGCAATTTTGCCAAGAAGCGACCTAAACGAGTCATTGCTTCACGAAGTTCATTTTCAGCAGGTAAGAACACCACACGGAAATGATCAGGTGTAGGCCAATTAAAACCAGTTCCTTGAACTAAAAGTACTTTTTCTGCACGTAAAAAATCGAGCATAAATTTTTCGTCATCCTGAATTGGATAAATTTCAGGATCTAGTTTAGGGAAGCAATACATTGCACCTTCAGGTTTTACACAACTTACACCAGGAATTTCATTGAGCATTTCCCAAGCAATATTACGTTGCTCATATAAACGACCGCCGGGACGAATCAAGTCATTAATGGACTGATAACCACCTAAAGCAGTTTGAATAGCATATTGAGCTTGATGATTAGCACATAAACGCATAGATGCGAGCATATCTAAACCTTCAATATAATCTGTAGCACGTGATTTATCACCAGTAATAGCCATCCAACCCGAACGATAGCCTGCAATACGGTAAGCTTTAGATAAACCATTAAACGATACGCACAATTGATCTCCTGCAAGCGCAGCAACAGCAACGTGTTCAATACCGTCATAAATAATTTTGTCGTAAATTTCATCAGCAAATAAAATTAAGTCGTATTTTTTTGCAAGTGCAACAATTTGTTCAAGTACATGGCGTGGGTACACAGAACCTGTTGGATTATTTGGATTAATAATCACAATACCACGCGTATTTGGCGTGATTTTACTTTCCATGTCTGCAATGTCAGGGTACCAATGGTTTTGGTCATCACATTTATAGTGAATTGCTGTACCACCTGATAAATTCACTGCAGCAGTCCATAGCGGATAGTCAGGCATTGGAATAAGCATTTCATCGCCATCATCAAGCAGACCTTGCATTGCCATCACAATCAGTTCAGACACACCATTGCCGATATACACGTCATTGACATGCATGTCTAAAATACCTTTTTGTTGATAGTACTGACAAATGGCTTTACGCGCAGGAAAAATTCCTTTTGAATCAGTATAACCAATCGCATTTGGTAAGTTTAAAGCGACATCTTTAATAATTTCTTGTGGTGCTTCAAAACCAAAAGGTGCAGGATTGCCGATATTGAGTTTAATAATTTTATGTCCGGCTTCTTCCATCTCATTGGCGGCTCTTAACACTGGCCCACGAATGTCGTAGCATACATGCTCGAGCTTTGACGATTTTTTGATTTCGCGTGGAGAAGTGTTACCTAAAACGGACATAATCCCATCCAATTATTTTGAGTTAGAAAAATAGATTACTGAAATATCACAATCTATGTTGAAATTTAGCTGGAATTTTTTTAAATGACAGCGTAAATATGGAAGTACGGAGAGCATGACATTGAATCTCGAAGAATTAAAGGAGTTTAATGATGGGAAAACTCAATAAGACAGACCGTGAATGGCAAAGAGAGTTATCACCAGAAGAGTTTAGGATCACTCGCCAAAAAGGAACGGAAGCTGCTTTTACGGGGAAATATTGGGACACTAAACAACAAGGAACTTACGTCTGTCGTTGTTGTGGAGAAGCACTATTTAGTTCAGATAATAAATACGATAGCGGCTGTGGTTGGCCGAGTTTTTATAAGGCACTTAATGGAACTGCGATAGAAGAGCACGATGACCATACACATGGTATGGAGCGTACAGAAATTGTGTGTCACCACTGTGATGCGCATTTGGGGCATGTCTTTGAAGATGGTCCAGAACCGACCGGATTGCGCTACTGTGTCAATTCCGCTTCACTTGAATTAAAAACACAAGAAAAAAATGATGAGGATACATATCCATGACCAGCATTTATCAATTTGAAGCTGAACTATTGGAAGGGCAAAATAAGTCACTGTCAGATTACGAAGGAAAAGTATTATTGATTGTGAATACGGCAAGCAAGTGTGGTTTTACACCACAGTTTGCTGGTCTTGAAAAATTATATGAACAATATAAAAATCAGGGTTTTGAAGTCTTAGGCTTTCCAAGTAATCAATTCGGAGGACAAGACCCAGGGAGCAATGAGCAAATTGGTGAGTTCTGTCAGCGCAATTATGGTGTGACGTTTCCTATGTTTGCCAAAGTTGATGTCAAAGGTCCTGAAGCCCATATTGTATTTCGCTATTTAACCAATAACAGTAAAGGTGTTTTGGGTAATGGTATTAAATGGAATTTCACTAAATTTTTAATCAATAAAAAAGGGCAAGTGGTGAATCGTTATGCACCGACAACAAAGCCTGAAACGCTAATAGCAGATATTGAACAGGAATTGGCGAAGTAAATTTAAATCATTAGAATACAATTATGAATTTTAGGCGATCAAAGAATCGCCTAATCTTAAAAATTAATCTGCTTGTAGTTAAAGTGAGTAGAGGTGTTGAGTTGATGCAATTCAATTGATGGACTTATTGGACTTATAAGTTATAGGTATTGTAATAAAATTTAATTTTTTTGTAATTTGCGTTATCATCAGACGAAGTAATTAAAACGCCGAACAGGGTCATACTTAGATAACAATGAAAACTAAAATTTTACTTATAATCGTATCAGTAATACTTGTACAAACTACTTTTGCTAGTCCTGAATCGGATAAAAGCAAGCAATTATTAAGTGTGTTAAATCAGAGTACGTTTATGGATGGTTATCCTGACATAAAAGATGATTTTAATGCGGATGAATACGTAAATCGTTATAAGCGGGGATGGGAAAAGGCACCTGTTTTTAATTTAAGTAACAATGAAGTTAAAGCAGGTAAAGAAAATATTGAAGTCAAAATTACCGCTTTTCCTGATGGGCGCATTCAGAATGTAGAACTTTTAGAATCAACAGGTAGTAGTAAAACGGATCAGAAAGTTGTCTCTGCAATTAAAAAAGCTAAATTAAAGGCAATGCCTTATCCTGATGAAAATTTGACTTATAATATTATTCAAAATGTTAAATTACAGTAATTGATGTAAAGACTTAGCTAATTACTAAGATGATATTGATGAAAATTTGTTTGAGCGAATAGTTGTGAATTTGTTTTATTATTTTGGGTGTCTCGGAAACCAATAGTATAGACAATCGTTTAATGAAGTCATTTGAAATTGGCAATATTAAAAATAAAGTTATGATAGGCGTCGATTATTATAAAAATAAAACTGATGGTGTGAATAATGGTTTTGCCCCACCGATAGACATGTTTAACCCAGTGCATCAATCTACACCGTATCATTTTAAATGGACTGCGTCTTGGGGGCTGGAATTCGTTATATCGGTAGTACGAATGATGAACAATATTATGAAGGATATAAGGTGGATCCTTATACGCTATATGATGCGATGCTTAGTTATCCGCTAAATGAGCAGTTTGATGTACAAGTTAATGCGACGAATTTGAGTAATAAGGAATAAGTAAGTGCATGTTCATTCTATTGTTACTATGGGGCTGAATGTGCAGTGGATATGCGTGTAACGTATAAATGGTAATTTGATGAGTATTTAAGTAAAAAATGGGCTGTGTAGCCCATTTTTATTGATCAAATCTAAATACTTAAAGAATAGATTTTAATCGTTTAACTACTTCTGCACATTGTTCAAGATCTGCAACGAGTGCAAGACGGACATGATTTTCACCAGGGTTCCCTTGCTCTGTTTCACGAGATAAATAACGACCTGGTAATACTTTAATGTGAGCTTTTTCCATGAGCATCTTGGCGAAATTTTCATCATTATCGACTTTGAGCCAATAGTAAAAGCCTGCATCAGGTTTTTTCAGTGGTAATAAATGTCCCAATTCTTTTTGGAAAAGATCAAATTTAGCGCGGTATTGAACACGGTTTTCTTCTACGTGGGTTTCATCATTCCATGCTGCAATTGAAGCAAGCTGATGTTGAACAGGCATTGCTGCACCGTGATAGGTGCGGAACTTTAAATATGGTTTCAATAAAGTTGCATCACCCGCAACAAAGCCTGAACGCATGCCTGGTAAGTTTGAGCGCTTAGACAATGAATGGAAAACGACACAATTTTTATAGTCATCACGTCCCATTTCAGCGCAAACTTCGAGTAAACCAACAGGTGCTTCATCGAACCAGAGTTCCGAATAGCATTCATCCGATGCAATTACAAAATTGTATTGGTCAGATAAAGCGATTAGTTTTTTAAATTGTCCTTTTGATAATACGGCACCTGTAGGATTTCCCGGTGTACAGACAAAGAGTAATGCTGTTTTTTCCCAAACTTCGGCAGGAACAGCATCAAAGTCACCTAGATAATCATTTTCTTCGGTGCAGTTGATAAAATAGGGTTGTGCGCCTGCAAGTAAAGTTGCGCCTTCATAAATTTGATAAAACGGATTTGGCATTACCACATAAGGTGCTTCATCACGGTTAATCAAGGCTTGAACAAAAGAAAAAATGCCTTCACGTGTACCAGTAACAGGAATGATGTGATCTTCTGCACTGATATTATTGAGTTTAAAGCGACGAGTTAACCAATTGGCAATACTTTGACGTAATTCAGGTAAACCTTTGCTGTTTGGATAAGTCGAAAGATGTTGGAAGTTATCAATAATTGCTTGTTTGACAAACTCAGGTGCAGGATGCTTTGGTTCACCAATCGACAGAGGAATCTGTGGCAGTGCAGCAGGTTGCACATCCTGAAAAAGTTTATTTAACTTTTCAAATGGATAGGGATGTAATAAAGACAAACTTGAGTTCATGAAACAATTACCAACTTTTGAATTTGAATGAAAAATAGTGAGTAAAATGAGGTGGAAGATTTACTACATATTATCAGGTTGAATACTCATGGTATGCTATTTTTCAAAATTTTATGAAAGATCTTAAATGAAATTTAGTTGTATTTTGATGCATAGATGGCATGAGTAAAAATATTTAAATTTCCTTCTCCTTTCGGGAGAAGGAGGATCTTTCAGAATATTAAAGAGCACATCATAAAGCGTGCACCATTAGAATCGATCTGCAACAGCTAAATTCCACATTCTGAAATAAAAGTTTTCATCATCTTTGTTTTCACAATTGAGCAATTCACCTTCTTTTAACCAAAAATGTAGCTGCGCATAGTTTTTGATTTCACGGTCGCTAATGCGCTGTGCAAGATGATGCGCTTTAATTTCATTTGGATGCTCTAAACCAGCGGCAGCAAGCATTTCTGCAAGTGCTTTCATTGTATTTTGTTGAAAATGAAATACCCGATCTGCTTTGGTCGGAACATCAAGTGCTTTTTGACGTTGAGCATCTTGTGTTGCAACCCCAACAGGACATTGGTTTGTATGGCAACTTTGCGCTTGCACACAACCTACGGCAAACATAAAGCCACGTGCAGAATTGACCCAATCGGCACCCATCGCCATGATGCTTGCAATATCAAAAGCACTGATGATTTTACCACTGGCACCAATTTTAATTTGATCTCTTAAGCCTGCACCAACCAGTGTATTGTGCACAAAAAGTAGGGCTTCACGTAATGGTGTTCCCATGTGATCAATCAGCTCAATTGGTGCTGCACCTGTACCACCTTCAGAACCATCTACTACAATAAAATCGGGTACAATTTTTGTTTCAAGCATAGCTTTGACAATGCTCATAAATTGCCATGGTTGCCCAATACATAGTTTAAAACCGACAGGTTTACCACCCGATAGTATGCGTAGTTTTTGGATAAATTGCATCATTTCAATTGGTGTACTAAATGCGGAATGACTTGCAGGTGATACACAGTCACGATCACGAGGAACACCACGAATCTGTGAAATTTCTTCTGTAATTTTATGTTTGGGTAAAATACCGCCGTGACCGGGTTTCGCCCCTTGTGAAAGTTTAATTTCAATCATTTTAATGACATCGTTGTTGATTGCCTGTTGTTGAAATTTATCAGGATCAAATTTGCCATCAAGTGTACGGCAGCCAAAATAACCACTACCGATTTCCCAAACAATATCACCACCATTTTCAAGATGATAAGGGCTTAAACTGCCTTCACCTGTATCATGGTAGAAATTGCCCATTTTGGCACCTTTATTCAAGGCACGAATCGCATTGGCGCTTAAGCTTCCGAAGCTCATTGCTGAGATATTCATAATCGCTGCACTATAGGGTTGTGAACATTGTTCATTACCAATTTGAATGCGGAAGGTTTTAAAGTCAGCAGGTGTGCGGGGCGCAAGGGAATGGGTTAAAAAGCGATAATCTTCTTGATAGACATCAATAATTGAACCAAATGGTTTATCGGCATTTTCATTTTTTGCACGTTGGTATACAAGGCTACGTTGTGAGCGTGAAAAGGGTAAAGCATCTTCATCAGATTCAATGAAATATTGACGAATCTCAGGTCTAAAACTTTCAAAAAAAAAGCGGAAATGTCCCATAATTGGGTAGTTGCGTAAAATGGCATGTTTGTCTTGGATCACGTCATAGAAGCCCACAACTGTGAGGAAAAGACTAATCACCCAGACAACATTAAGTAAAGTGTCTGAAAAAAAATAATAAATTAAATGAGATTGCTGAAATAAAATGACCCAAGATAAATAAATGGCGATAAAAATGCAGAGAAACCAGACCGAATTACGGGAAAAAAAAGTATTTAAAAGTTTACTTCTTATTGCTTGCGAAGGGCTTGCCATTGTTATTAAGAATCCTGCTAATTATATAGATGATTACGTTGCAATTTAAAAAGAGAATTCTCAAGTATATATTTGTTAGAGCTGAGAATCATTCTAACTTTTTGGCATTTAACAAGAGTTAAAATAAAAACCTGTGCAATCATTAATTGCACAGGTTTTTATGGATTTAGAACGAAAATTTAAGAGACTAATTTAGTCTAAATATAATCTATTCCTCAGTTGGGACTAGCATCATGATTGATTCATTGAGTAGACCTGCAATGTTTTCTAAAACCTCATCATCTGCCAATTCAATATTCAATTCTACGGCTTGACCATCTGCAATTTTTTTCAATGTTGGTGCAAATTGGGCTGAAATACAGATAGATTCACCATTTGCCCAAAACAGTAATACATTGTTTTGCTCAGTATAAATTAAGCGTGAAGCAGGCTCGATTTGCAGTAAATAGCCTTGCTCAAGCACTTCTTCCAAGTCACCTGTACCAATCGATTCTGCTTCAGGAATATTTTCAGGGTATTTAGACTCTGCCATTAGACTCATAATGGCATCTTCTAAAAGGGTAGAGTCATTCAGTTTTGCTAATAATTCAGCTTTGAGGTGGTCTAATTCTACTTGAGTCACTTGACCAATTGGATTTTGATGATTACGTAAGACATCGATCAATGGATTGCGCAGTGATTGATTTGACATAAATTTATCACTAACACGATCCATCATATCTGCAACATTGGGCATGCGGAAACCAAATGAGTAAGTGAGACATTCATCTTCAGCCACGCCAAAGTGTGATAAACCTGGGGGCACATAGAGTAAGTCACCTGGTGCAAGGACTTCATCAAAATGTACGTCTATTTCAGGGAGTAATTTGAGTGGTTGACCCTCGACAAATGCAGAGTCAGTATCACACATTTGACCCAACTGCCAACGACGATGTCCATAACCTTGAACAAGAAATACATCATAAAAGTCAAAATGTTTTCCGACAGAACCGCCTTGAGGTGCATATGACACCATAATGTCATCACGACGCCATTGTGGAATGAAGGGAAATTTTTTCCAAAGTTCAGCTAAATCAAATGAATAATGATCTACAGCTTGAACAAGAAGTGTCCAAAATTTTGGCATTTTTTGGAAATCACCTTTAACAAGTGGTGAATTTTTCACTGTCCACTGATTTGGGTCTTTGTCTTTTTGTTTAATTAAACGAGCAGTTGTATTTTCATCAAGGGCAAGTTCCATCACATCATCAGGAACTAAAATCTCTGAGATTTCTGGCAGGGCATTACGTACCAATAATGGTTTTTTTTGCCAATATTCTGAGAGAAATTGTTCTGCGGTAATTCCGCCTAAAACATCTAAAGGTTGGGACATGAAAATAGCCTAAGCAAAATTAAATCAATATTGAGTGTATTGTCTTATGATCAAAGGGGGTAGTGCAAGTTTTTACAAGTTTATTTAGATCATTGAAAAAAGATGAGATTGGTTTGAGCTTATTTAACTTTCAAGGTAATAAAATTCCGAGTGTTCTCAAAATCCCACACAACTGAATCATTGGCATACCCATCAATGTGGTTTGATCTTGCCCAATCATTTGTTCAAACAGACTAATTCCCAAACTTTCACACTTAAAACTTCCTGCACAGTGCAAAGGGCTATCCAACAGCACATAACGCTGAATTTCTTCAAGACTTAAATCGCGGAACTTGACATGATAATGTTCCGCTAAGGTTTGCTCAAAACCTGAAGCTAAATGTTGCACACTCAATGCTGTACTGAAATAAACATTCTTACCCGAATTTGCCTCCAATTGCTGAATGGCTTTTTCAACAGTCAAAGGTTTACCAATAAATTCTTGCGGTGAATGCTCACGCCAAGCCACTTGATCTGAGCCAATGACAATGGCATGAGGATGATCTTGTGCAATCACTTGTGCTTTTTCAAAAGCCAATCTTTTCGCTAAATCATCTGCATGAGTTTCACCTTGAGGTGACTCATCAATATCGGGAGAAATGCACAGATAATCTAAACGTAGGCGGTTCATCAAGTCTTTACGTGTTTGACTTGATGATGCCAAAATGATCTGAGTTCGGTTATTCATCGAAGATGCTGAATATGACATTAGACTGCATATTCCATAACAACATCTAAGGGTACATAAGATAAAACTGCTTGATGACAGGCTTCCGCTTTGACACGAGGTGCTTGACCATCTTGATAAGCTTGAACCCAACGTGTTACGCAAATGCACCAAAAATCACCAGGTTGTAATCCCGGGAAACCATGTTCAGGTAAAGGCGTGGTTAAATCATTACCAGTACTTAGCGAATAACTTAGAAATTCAGAGGTCATTTCAGCACACATGGTATGTTGACCCAGATCAGAAGGGGAAGTATGGCAAAAACCATTACGGAAATAGCCTGTAATAGGTAGGAAACAACAACTTGCCAATGGCTCACCAAAGACATTTAAACCATTGATTTTTGGATCAGGATGAAAAGACATAAATCACTAAAATAATGCAGAGATTGCTTATAATAATCAAAACTAACAATTTCTACAGCATTTCTACAGCATTTCTACAAAAGTCGCTAACCTTTTTTTCTCTAATCATTTAGAATCAACGCGATTTTAGACTATAAGAGAACGATGCATGAACTTTCAGCGTATGACTGACCTCGATTTAGCAGGCAAGCGTGTACTTATTCGAGAAGATTTAAACGTACCTGTTAAAAATGGCGTGATTACAAGTGATGCACGTTTACGTGCAGCTTTACCGACAATCAAACTTGCCCTTGAAAAAGGTGCAGCGGTAATGGTGTATTCACATTTAGGTCGTCCTGTTGAAGGTGAACCAAAAGCTGAACAATCTTTAGCACCAGTTGCTGCTTATTTGACTGAAGCTTTGGGTCAAGATGTAAAATTATTTACTGATTATTTAGATGGCGTTGAGGTAGCAGCAGGTCAAGTGGTACTACTTGAAAACTGTCGTTTTAACAAAGGTGAAAAGAAAAACAATCCTGAGCTTGCGGCAAAATATGCAGCACTTTGTGATGTATTTGTTATGGATGCTTTTGGTACAGCACATCGTGCAGAAGCATCAACAGAAGGCGTTGCACGTTTAGCGAAAGTTGCAGCAGCAGGTCCTTTACTCGCAGCAGAATTGGATGCTTTAGGTCGTGCGCTTCAAACTCCTGAAAAACCAATGGTTGCAATTGTTGCAGGTTCAAAAGTATCGACTAAGCTTGATGTCTTAACGTCACTTTCTGATTTATGTGATCAATTGATCGTGGGCGGTGGTATTGCCAATACATTCCTTGCTGCAGCAGGTTATAATGTCGGTAAATCATTGTGTGAACATGACTTAATTGACACAGCAAAAGCGATTGCTGCGAAAGTTTCTGTTCCACTTCCTACAGACGTTGTGGTTGCCGATGCTTCTGAAATTAACTTTGATGATTTCTTAGGTTCACTTGCTGTGGCAAAAGCTGTAGTTAAAAAAGTTGAAGATGTTACAGACAACGACATGATTTTAGATGTCGGTCCTGAAACTGCACAAGTATTCGCGGACATTCTAAAAACCTCTAAAACTATTCTTTGGAATGGTCCAGTTGGCGTATTTGAAGTTGATCAATTTGGTGAAGGCACTAAGGCACTTTCATTGGCAATTGCAGAATCCGCAGGCTTCTCAATCGCTGGCGGTGGTGATACTTTAGCTGCGATTGATAAATATGACGTTGCAGACAAAATTGGTTATATCTCTACTGGTGGTGGGGCTTTCCTTGAGTTTGTAGAAGGTAAAACATTGCCTGCTGTTGCTGTACTTATTGAACGTGCTTAAGCATATTCTTTAAAAGTAATATACAAATGATGTATTTAAAAGGTTGGCTTAGGCTGACCTTTTTTGTTTTTGAAGGTTTTGTGACACATTCGTTTGTCATTCATCATTAAGTCATCAAAATGAAATATTGCTGAAATAAAATACATTGTATTCAGTCAGCAATTATTGGAAAAATGTGATGAAATTTAAATTTGTACTTGCAGCATTGATTGCTCTACCTTTCGCTTTAACTGCATGTTCAAAACAAGAAAATGCACCTGCATCTGAACAGGTTGCAGTTTCTAGCGCAGCGACTACAGAATCTGAAACAATATCAGCAGAACAAAAAGCAGCAATTGATGCACTTGACCAACCCGTTTTAGATGAAAAAAATACAGATATTCCTGCTGAAAAAGCTAATGCACCTGCAGATGTGGCAACACATGCGACAGAAGAAGAAGCACCAAAAGCGCAATAATTTTAGTAAATACTATATTTTTAGAAAAAGTCCCTGCCAATGCAGGGACTTTTTTTTGAAATACTACATATTGTTGCTGAATTGAAATACTTCCGCATGTAGAATATGGGGCATTGCTTGGGAGGATATTATGGCTCTTATTTCATTGCGTCAGCTTTTGGATCATGCCGGTGAACACAATTACGGTGTTCCTGCGTTTAACGTAAACAACTTAGAACAAATGCGTGCAATCATGTTAGCCGCAGATGAAACAAATTCACCTGTCATCGTGCAAGCTTCGGCAGGCGCGCGTAAATATGCGGGTGCACCGTTTTTACGTCATTTGATTTTAGCGGCAATTGAAGAATGGCCACATATTCCAGTGGTTATGCACCAAGATCATGGTACTGATCCTGATGTTTGTCAGCGTTCAATTCAATTGGGTTTTTCATCAGTAATGATGGATGGTTCTTTGGCTGCTGATGGTAAAACACCAACGTCATACGAATATAACGTAGATGTCACTCGTCGTACAGTTGCAATGGCGCATGCATGTGGTGTTTCTGTAGAGGGCGAAATTGGCGTTTTAGGTAGTCTTGAAACAGGTATGGCAGGTGAAGAAGATGGTGTAGGCGCTGAAGGCGTACTTGACCATTCTCAACTAGTCACTTCTGTTGAAGAAGCACGTCAGTTTGTTGCTGATACAAACGTTGATGCCTTGGCAATTGCTGTTGGTACTTCACATGGTGCGTACAAATTTACACGTCCACCTACAGGAGACATTTTGGCAATTGAGCGTATTAAAGAAATTCACGCTGCAATTCCAAATACGCATCTTGTTATGCATGGTTCAAGTTCTGTTCCACAAGAATGGCTTGCAATCATTAACCAATATGGCGGAGACATCAAAGAAACTTATGGTGTTCCTGTTGAGCAATTGGTTGAAGCAATCAAACACGGTGTTCGTAAAATCAACATCGATACAGATTTACGTTTAGCATCTACAGGTGCGATGCGTCGTATGATGGCTGAAAAACCAAGTGAATTCGATCCACGTAAATTCTTTGCAGAAACTGTAATTGCAATGAAGCAAATCTGTGTAGATCGTTATACACAATTTGGTACAGCAGGTAATGCTGACAAAATTCGTCCAATTTCTTTAGAGAAAATGGTTGATCGTTATAAATAATTTTTAAAATTATTAAACGATTAGAATAAGAAAAAGCCCACAAAATGTGGGCTTTTTCTTGTAAAAAATGAGTGAATTCATATGGAACTTATCTTTACCGCAGCGACATGTAGTGTCATTGTGTCTATTCTTTTAAAATGGTTTAAAGCACAAAATTATGTGCCTATGCAGATGATTACTGCCAATTATGCGATTGCAAGCCTGCTAGCATATTTATGGTTTAAGCCTGATTTAGCGCATATTTCGGTATCGGAAACGCCATGGTGGCTTATTATTTTACTCGGTATTACACTTCCGAGCGTATTTTTGTGTTTATCGAAATCTTTACAGACAGCAGGTATCGTTAAAACTGAAATTGCACAACGACTAGCGGTAATTTTGTCACTCAGTGCAGCCTATTTTTTATTTCAAGAAAAATTCTCGACCTTAAAAATTATTGGAATTGTTTTGGGTTTAGGGGCTGTGGGTTGTATTTTATATTCACATCAGCAGCAATCCGAAAAATCCACAAAACAAGGCATGTATGCTTTACTCAGTGTATGGTTAGGCTATGCACTTATTGATATTCTACTCAAATATACCTCAAGTTTAGGTGTGCAATTTGCTGTTAGTTTAAATTTAATGTTTTTTATGTCATTGATTTTAAGCATCTTATATTTACTGATCAAAAAAACCAAATGGCATGCTAAAAGTTTATGTGCAGGTTTATTACTTGGATTGTTTAATTTTGCCAATATTGCATTGTATGTCAAAGCGCATATTTTGTTAAAAGATTCTCCTGCGGTTGTTTTTGCAGGGATGAATTTTATGGTGATTTTATTGGGTGTAATTGCAGGCTTATTTATATTTAAAGAAGAAATGAAAACATCAACAGTATTGGGCTTGGTGCTCGGATTAGGTGGAGTTATTTGTTTAGCGTTGGCAATTTAGTATTTTATTCATCACGGTGACCTGAAAGGTAGCAGATTATGCAGTCCAATTTGTTTATAGAAAATATCGAACTTGTTCTCAATAATATTCGTTTAGTTCCATTAAGTTATGAACATGAACAGGGTTTAGCTGAAGCCGTGAAAGATGGTGAATTGTGGAATTTACGGATAACCTCAACACCACATTTTTCAGTAGTCCGAAACTATATTGAAATAGCATTAATACAAAAGGAAAATGGCAGTCGTTATCCATTTACAGTGCTTGAAGAAAATACGGGAAAAATTTTAGGAACAACGAGTTATCACAATATTCTTGAAAATGTAAAACGCTATGAAATTGGTTATACGTGGTATGCGAAATCTGCGCAACGTACGCATGTGAATACGACTTGTAAATTATTGCTTCTCGAATATGCTTTTGAACAATTGAATGTAAATACAGTAGGGTTACGAACGGATCAATTTAATTTTAAAAGTCAGCGAGCGATTGAGCGTCTAGGTGCGAAAAAAGATGGCGTTATTCGTGGAGATACAATGCGAAAAGATGCTACGATCCGAGATACCATCATGTACAGTATTGTGAAAGGCGAGTGGGGTAATGTAAAAGAACATCTGCACTCGTTATTAGCGTTGCGCTGAGTTAAATGGTCTGTTGATTAGAATAAGTATCATCAGAAAATTAAATTAGATTATTTCAATCATATAAGCGATAAATGCCACTAAATTTTTCACAGCCGACTTGTGTCGTTTTGACCACCAAAAGTGCTTTTTGGAAGTTGAGTTGATATTTACAATCATGCTCATTGTCTAAAATTTCATTCTTTTTGTCGGGAGTGGTATAGGCGAGTAAAGAAACAGTTTGGCTTGAAGTACGGTTATTGGGATTACGATAAGCTAAACCTTCAATTTTAATACGATCTTTGCTGAGTTGATGCACTTGTAGATGCACAGGTGATTTGGCCATTTTACCATTTGTATACTTAATAAAATGCTGCGTTAGGCTTTGATTCATTGATGTATAAAAATTCAAGTCTTCAAGGCGAAGTTCAAATTGTGCTTTGACACAAGCGGTATTTTTACATTGTTGTAAGCGACTAAACCACAGGCGATGGGTGTCATCAATGAGGCGAAGTGGGGCATCAGTCACCAAATAAGCAGTTAAATATTTATCATTTAACTGTTCGCGTAAAGGACTAAGTTTGTCACTACAAATGAGCTTCGAATTTGCGAAATTTAGAGTCGAATTACATTGAATAGGCTGTGCATAAGCTGTGCTTAAACCTACAACGCTCAGTAGAAGTACGGTCAGTGGTTTATTAATCAATTTAGTCTCGGTATTCAACAGCATGATCGCTTATACTTTCACAATGTATGCAGATGTACTATAGCGAAATCGCAGGTGCATATACAACAATTAAACGTTTAATTCCGTATCGAAAACAGTTGAGAGGTGTCTAACATGATCATTCCAATCCGTATAGGGCAAGGTATGGATGTACATGCATTTGAACAAGGTGATTTTGTGACACTAGCAGGAATTAAAATTCCACATACACAGGGTTTAAAAGCACACTCTGATGGTGATGTGGTTTTACATGCACTCTGTGATGCTTTATTGGGTGCACTAGCATTGGGAGATATTGGACAACATTTTCCAGATACGGATGCTCAGTTTAAAGGTGCAGATAGTAGAGTATTGCTTAAACACGTTTATCAATTGATTTTAGATCGTGGCTATGTGTTAGGTAATGCCGATATTACTGTGGCATGTGAACGTCCAAAATTAGCGAAGCATAATTTGGAAATGCGTCAAAGTATTGCAGATATTTTAAACGTCGATGTGACGCAAATTAGCGTAAAAGCGACTACGACAGAAAAATTGGGTTTTACTGGACGTCAGGAAGGGATTTTATCGACTGCGACGGTATTGATTATGCACCAAAAATAAGTCTAAAAAGAGAACAGAAATTGAACTCCATTCTCTTTAAGTATTAATTTACATACAGTTTAATTTACACAATATTAAGAAAATTGATCAGCATTCATTAAAGAATGCTGTAAATCTTGTGTTGATTTACGTCCTTGTAATTGTAATGAAACGGCATAAATGAGTCCCGTCCATGTTTCATTTGGTTCCCAAATTTCATGCATTAACTCTTGTGCTGTTGGCATATCCATATCTAAATAATACTGACGGTATAAATAGATCAAGCTACTGACACGTTTATTGGCAGCACAGTGTACCCAAACCATTTTTTCTTGTACCAAATGGGCAATTAAATCCAAAACAAACAGGCACTGATTATCTTCAGGCGTGTCCCATAAAATTGGGATTTGAATATAATTTAATCCAAGCTCAGCACAGATTTTATCTTCATTGTCTAAATTAGGTTCGGCATCGGAAAATGCCAAATTAATGACTGTATCGATGCCATATTCTTTAATGTGTTGAAATTGTTCAGCAGTGGGTTGTCCTGAGCTAAATAAATGCTCGTGGATAAACTGAAAATGGGCAATTTGGCTTAGTTCTTGTTCAAGTGTATTCATAATACTCATACAGACTCTATTTCCCTAACATCATAATGCAAAACGCCATCTATGTAGATGGCGTTTTGTTTGACTTAGCGGTTTGCTAAAAGATCTTTGAGTGCTGCATCCATTTCAAGTAGCGTTTTTTCGGTGGTTTCCCAATCGATACAACCATCAGTGACAGATTGACCATAGACCAAATCGTTTAGGTTTTCAGGAATGTCTTGGCGACCCCCTTTAATATGGCTTTCAACCATTAAACCCACAATAGACTTATTACCGTCTTGAATTTGCTCAGTGATATTTCTTAATACTAGTGGCTGTAAATACGGGTCTTTGTTTGAGTTTGCATGGCTTGCATCAATCATAATTTTATTGCTGACTTTGGCTTTAGCCAATGCATTCTCAGCTTCAGCAACAGAGCCTGCATCATAATTTGGTTTGCCATTACCACCACGTAAAACAACGTGAGCGTATGGATTACCTTGGGTGCGAATAACAGAAACTTGTCCTTCGTTATTTAAACCCAAGAAACTATGACCATGTTTCACCGATTGCATGGCATTCGTTGCAACGGTTAAACCACCATCTGTACCATTTTTGAAGCCTACAGGAGATGAAAGACCTGAAGACATTTCACGGTGTGTTTGGCTTTCGGTGGTACGTGCACCAATAGCAGACCATGAAATTAAATCTTGATAGTACTGCGGTGAATTTGGATCAAGTGCTTCAGTCGCACAAGGTAAACCTTTTTCATTGAGTTCAAGTAAAAGTTTACGACCTAAACGAAGACCTTTTTCAATGTTGAAAGAGTCATTCATGTCAGGATCGTTAATTAAACCTTTCCAACCAACTGTGGTACGTGGCTTTTCAAAATATACACGCATCACGATATATAAAGTATCTTTGACTTTTTCGCTAAGAACTTTTAAACGATCTGCATAATCATGTGCAGCAACAGGATCATGAATAGAACAAGGGCCAATCACGACAAAAAGACGTTTGTCCGAGCCATCTAAAATATTGCGGACAGTTTCACGACCATGTAATACCGTTTGATAGGCTTGCTCATTAAGTGGTAATTCAGCTTTTAATTGTGCTGGAGTTACAAGAGGTTGAATGCTTTGTACATTCACATCATCAATATCTGACTGTGTAATTTGATTTGACTTTACTGTATTCATTGCCGTCACTGGTATTAGATCATACAAAAGTATTGTTAGTAGTCCGAATATAGCATGATTTTATGGATGTTTAACCATCTAAAACATCAATAAAATCTATAGGACCTATAAAAAAATTGTCATCCAGTTTTGTCTATGCATTTGAAATGCGGGTGCTTTAAACTGAAATGGCTGTTGTAACTTGCGTTTGAGATATGATCATTGCTGTTTGTGGTTTCTCTACAGGTTTGCTTTTAACAGGGTGTAGAATAAAGTTAATGCCGAGTGCAAAGAGCGTTATACCTAAAATTTTACGAATCAAACGTTCTGGTAAGCGTGAGCTAATGAGCGTACCAATAATAATGGCAGGAATTGAACCTACAAGTAACCAACCGAGTAGATGGAAATCGACATTGCCTGACGTCATGTGAGCAAAGCCTGCGACAGACGTAAGTAATACTGCATGTACGACATCTGAACCGATAATACGAATCATCGGTAAATTAGGAAACATTAAAATAAGTGCCATAATACCAAATGCACCAGCACCGACTGAAGACAACGTCACAAATATGCCTAAAACAATTCCCATAATGACGACATAAGTTTTTTTACCTTTAATATCGAAATTTTGTTCAAGCTCTGATATTTGTCCTTTACGATATTTCGCAAAGAATTTTTCAATTTGTGCACGAAATACAATTGAAATACCTGTAAGGGTGAGCATAAAGCCCAAGACTGTGGTGAGCACTGCTTTATAATGAGTTGAGCCACTTAAATAATTATCCAATATCCAATGCGTAATAATAGATGCAGGAATGCTGCCTAAAGCGAGCCAAAGGACAATTGGCCATACGATATTGAGTTTTTTAGCATGCACCATTGAACCGCAAAACTTTGAAATTGCGGCATACAGTAAGTCTGTACCAATCGCGATATGTGGCTCAATACGAAATAGGCTAATCAGAATAGGGGTCATCAATGAACCACCTCCAACACCTGTAATACCAACGCAAAAACCAACTAAAACGCCTGCTAAAATAAACTCAATAGGACCAAACATGACTACGGGTGCCAATTATCTAAAAACAGCCGTATGTTATGACTTTTTCATATAAGGGGTTGTCTTGATTGTTCATTTACTTATGCAAAAAAATGCTAAAGTTGTTTTGTAATTTAGTGAGCATTGTATTTTTAACCTCTTTTGGCATGTTTAGTTTTATTTTTTAAATTATTGAACCATAATATAAAAATGAAAAATACTGGTGTCATAAAGATCCATAAACTGACTATGCCAATACTGATTCCAAATTGATCACATAAAATGGCTAATGCAAGAATAATCAAGAAGAATGCAATAAAACGGCTTAACTTTGCATAAGAAATAATCCTGAATTGTATGGGGTGCTTGTGTTTGTTGGCTATGATTTTAACGCTTTGTTTCGAACTACATAAAAACAGTAGGTAACTTGCAAGCCAAATACAGATCAGAATACAGGAGATGAGCAGAATGAACATTATGCTGAAGGCTCCTTAATGCTGTGCTGATCTTGTTGTTTAAGCAATTTTTTTTGCATTTTGAGGGTGGCTTTATGTTGAATAGGTTGTAATTTTTGATGTAAAAATACTGCGCAAAGTGCTAATGCCCAAATTGCTAAGTCAATGCGTAGGAAGTGCCAATAATCTGCGAAAGAATGAATATATTGATGATTCAATAGTTGATAAAGATTCAGTAGAGGTAAACATATCGCTAAAATAATCAATACTTTTAGTTGACTCTTCCACAGCCATTTTTGTGGCGTACAGAGTGCACATATAAAAGTGAGCAACCACACTGAAAAGAAACTATAAATTTCATAATTCGGCGATCCCGCAGGTAAATCAACTAAACGGTTGGTATATAAATAGCTCAGCATCGCAGTGGGTAAGCCAATAATAACACTAACATTTAAACGATTAACTAAATAATGCCCGAAATGAAATTGGTTTTGCTTATTTTGTAGCTGTCTTTTTAAGCTCCACAATAAAAGTCCTGAACCAATCATTGCACAGCCTAACAAGCCTGAAAAGAAGAGTCCAAGCCTTAACAGTGGTTGTGCAAAAGTCGCCATATGTAAGCCATACATACTTGCATTTAAAGTTGCAATTGCGCTGTGATTTCGGGTGTCTTGAAGAAATTGCCCTGTATGTGCATTAAAACTCAGTTGTGCTTGATTACGTGTTATTGAATGATCTTTTAATTCTGTTACGGTGATTTGTGCTTGATCTGTATTGGGTTGTTTAATACTAATATTATCGAATGCAGTTTTACCCCAAAGCTGTTCTGTCTTTTGTAAAAAGTACTCATTTGGTAGCATGCTTGCAGGTTGAGCTGTCGCTTGATTGGGGACTGAAATGGTACGAATTTCTTCAAAATATTGAAATGGATTGTCGGGATAGACCTTTTTTAAGCCATCAGGGAGAAGTACATAGAAAAAAATAGCCAAACCTGTAAAGGTCATCGTCAAGAAAAAGGGGAGTGCAATCACAGATGTGACATTATGAAAGTCTAAATAAGATCGTGGTCCTTTAAAGGCTCTTAAAGTGAAAAAGTCAGTTATGATTTTTTTATGTGTGATAATTCCCGAAATGAGCGTAATGAGCATCATTAGTGCTGCAATAGTCATAATCAGCCGCCCAATCATGATGGGAATGCCAAATAACTGAAAGTGAAAACCATAGAAAAAGTCGCCACCTTGCGTGCTTGAAAGTGTCAGTTCTTTACCTGTATTGGCATCTAATGTTTTACTTTCATATGCACCATCGGCTTTTTGCCAATAAATTTGATTGACAGGATGTTCAGGACTTGCCACGCCAATGTACCAACTTTTTGCATCGGGCGCATGAGTATTGAGGTATTGAAAAGCACTTTGAATAGCTGTGTTTTGTTGTACTTGTATCGTGGCAAATTGTGGTTGCATCCATAGGCTGATGTCGTGACGGTAATAACTAACAGAGCCCATAAGAAAAATAGCGAAGAACAGCCATCCGAAGCTCAAACCGAGCCAAGCATGTAACCATGCCATTGATTGTCTAATCGATTTTTGCATGATTCAAGTCATTCCATCATTAAGGAAAAAATTCAACACGAAAAGCACAGCAAAAAGTGTTGTGCTGACCAGCGTTAATTTTATAAGTGATTGAATACAAAAACTAACAATGACATAAATCGTCATGAAGATGAGTGAAATAAACGCCGATAAATAAATGGCTTCAGCCTTTGGTAATAGACTTTGAAATATGCTAATCCCAAGATTGGATAAGGTGCTCATACATACATAGCCCAACCCAAAAGCGATAATGAAACGGTAGATCACCGCAAGACGATAGCGCCACTGTGAAAATAGAAACATCGAAGGCATTTTAGGGGAGAGTATTTTGGATAAAAACATGATTCTTCTCTGTAAGCTCTATATTTTAGATCATCATATATATTAAAAATTGAGTTTATGCTTTGGAGTGAGAAAAATTCAGCATTTGGATAATGATTCAAATCCAAATGCTGTATAGAGTATTATCAATAGTTAAAATTAATGCACATAAAAATAAAAATTAGTACTTCAATTTCACAGCAACACTATAGTTTGCTGGTGCGCCATAAAACCCTTGGCCATCAGGGAAGTTAAATAAATATTTTTCATTGGTTATATTGTTACCATTGGCTTGCAGTGTAATGTGATCATTTAACTCATAACTCGCCATTAGGTTAACCAACGCATAAGCGTCTTGTTGAATCGTTCCTGCTTTTTGTATCACAACACCGTTAGCACTCGATTCCGCAATGTCTAAATGCGTTTTGTCTTGCCACTGAACACCCAAACCGAGTTTTAATTGGGGTAATTGTGGGACTTGGTAGGTTGTCAGTAAATTCAAAGATTGTGTAGGATTAAATGTACGGGCATCTCCACCATTTTTTAGATCTTTTAGACTGAATTGCGTATAACCAAAACTTAGATTTAAATCATCGGTCAGTTGCCCCGCAAAGCCAAATTCATAACCTTGTGAGCGTAAATCACTGACCTGAGTTTTGCGTAGTGTTGGTAAGCCATCAGAATTACGTAATGGGTAGTTATTTTCTTCGGTACGGAAGACTGCCATGCTTGCAGTTAATCGATCATCAAGCCAACTACTTTTCACTCCAACTTCATAACTATCGCCTTCAATCGGCTTGTTAATACTTCCATCAAATGCTTTAGTGGTTTGTGGTCGGAAAATTGAGGTGTAATTCATATAACCTGTATATTCAGGACTAAAGTTATAGGTTAAACCGACATAGGGCAGGACTTTATTTTCATCATAAATGGTGTCTGTGCCATAACTTGCCCCTTTACTTTCAGCTTGAATATAATTCGCACCAAGTAATAATTTGAGATCATCTGTGAAATGTAAGCGTGTAGAAGCATAAATACTCTGATTTTTTTGCTTCATATGCATTTCACCACTCGTTTTGGATAAATTCCAATCAGGTTGGTCTGGTGTCCAACTATCTAAATCTGTAGTGAGGTGATTAGCGTAACTGCCACCATAGCCTAGTTCATTTGCATTATTTTGTGACCATGTGTAGCCTAAAGTTGCTTCATGACGTTGACCTAAAAGAGAATAACTTCCTTTCAATTGAATATCTGCTTGACGAGCTTTGTTATCATCTACGTATATTCCTGGCCACAAATAAACGCCTGATGTACCGTCTGCCCCTGGGTTACCTGATAAAAATAATAGTTTTGAATTACGTTCAGTGTGCTTTTCATCATAAGCAATTTTAACTGACCAATTGTCACCGAGTTTTTGGGTTAACTCAGCAAAATAATTTTTAATATTATTGTCCCAATAAGTCCAATCGGGGCTGAAATTATAATTCCGTGAATAGCTGAGCTGCTCACCTTGGGTATTGATGAGTGGATTTGCACCCCAATTATTGCCGTTAGATTTACTATTGGTTTCGGTATAACCCAATGTTAATAAGGTTCGATCGGTTAAGTCCGCTTCAAGGATTGCACCAATGCCATTTTTTTCGAGTGAATAATTGTCGAGATAGCTATCGCCTGTTTGCTCAAAACCAAATACACGACCTCGTATAGAGCCACTTTTATTCAGCGCTGAGGAGGCATCAGCTTCATAACGTTGGGTATTCCATGAACCATAACTCGCATTTAAGGATGCTTGTAGATCTGAGGTCGGACGTTTACGAATCATATTAATGGTTGCACCAGGATCACCCACGCCATTATTTAAAGAATCTGCACCTTTAACGACTTCAATACGATCAAATTGGAAACTGTCAGGGTTGTCATTATTATAATTGTAGCCTTCAAGTGGAAAGCCCACACCATCAATCAAAATATTTGAAATTTCAAAACCACGAGCCGTATAGCTTGTACGTTCAGTTTCTTGATTGTTCACCATGACACCAGGGGCATTGCGTAAGATGTCGCGTGTATTGGTTAAGGCAAAATCATTGAGTTGTTGGTGTGTTACAACATTAATGGTTTGTGGTGTTTCTTTGAGGGGAATATTAAGTTTCGTTGCACTGTTCGATTTTTGAATGATATAGGCTTTAGTCTTTTCAGAAGATGCTTGATCAGGAGAAGAACTTGCTTGAATCACTTCAGTCGGGAGTTTTTCGGTTGAATCTGCGAAGCTAGATTGAGTTTGGAAAATAGCTAATGTTAATAATGAAAGTTTAAAGTAAGAATGAGAGATGAGCATTAATAAATACTAATGAAAATGATTATCATTAATTTTATTTATTATGGTGTTGGGATACAATACTTTTACAATTGGAAATTTGAATAAAAAATAATGCGGCAATAGGAGTAGTACTGTAGGGAGAATACTCAAAAATGGTTTGAATTGGCGTAAAAATGATGTGCTGATATTAATTTTTTAGTCTTTTACTGTAATAAGAATACAACCATAATGTTAAAAAAGTGTCGAGTATACGTCCATTCATGAGTCATGTTACACTTCAGATGAATACTGCATTTGAGGATATTTTCTTGCAAAATCGGAAGCTTAAAATTGGAATTGTGGTTGGTGAAGTATCGGGTGATACTTTAGGTGTCCAACTGATGCGCAGTTTTCGTGAGCAAGGATTAGATGTGGCGTTTGAGGGCATTGGTGGCCCTCAAATGATTGCGGAAGGTTTTAACAGTGAATATCCAATGGATATTTTGTCAGTGATGGGGATTGTTGAAGTTTTAAAAGATATAAAAAAACTCTTCGCCGTACGTGATGGTTTAGTGGAAAAGTGGGAAAAAGATCCAGTTGATATTTTTATTGGGATTGATGCGCCAGATTTTAATCTACGCTTATCAAAAAGTTTAAAAGCTAAAAATCTACCGATTAAAACAGTCCAATATGTCAGTCCATCTGTTTGGGCATGGCGTCAAGGACGTGTACATGGCATAAAGGCAACGATTGATTTAGTGTTGTGTTTATTTCCATTTGAAAAAAACTTTTATCAAAAGTTTCAAGTACCTGCTGTTGCAGTCGGGCATCCTCTGGCAAGTCAATTGCCTTTACAAAACTCAATTTTAGAAGCAAAACAAGAGCTCGGTTTAGATATTAGTCAAAAGCATATTGCTTTACTACCAGGGAGCCGTCGTGGTGAAATTGAGCGACTCGGACCTTTAGTCCT
Source organism: Acinetobacter sp. TY2 (assembly GCF_046269225.1). Classification (NCBI taxonomy): domain Bacteria; kingdom Pseudomonadati; phylum Pseudomonadota; class Gammaproteobacteria; order Moraxellales; family Moraxellaceae; genus Acinetobacter; species Acinetobacter sp. TY2. The sequence continues at coordinate 9,162 of NZ_JBJZOR010000010.1, read as the reverse complement.
TGACGCTGCACAAATTTTACAAAAAAAATATCCTGACTACCATTTTATTATTCCTGCAATTAATGATGCTCGTAAACAGCAGATTGAAGGTTTATTGCAAAATTATCCAAAGGCTCTAATCGATCAAATTCACTTATTAGAAAATACTGATAAAGAGTCCAAAATTGGTCGTCAAGTCATGAATGCAGCCAATATTGTAGCATTGGCGTCAGGTACTGCAACACTTGAAGCTTTGTTATTACACCGTCCAATGGTGACGTTTTATAAACTTAATTGGTTGACTTATATTATTGCGAAGTTGATGATCAAAATTCCATACTATTCTTTGCCAAATATTATTGCGGGCAAGAAAGTTATTCAGGAGTTAATTCAGTCAGATGCAACGGCTGAAAAATTGGCGGCTGAAATTGAAAAGTTGATGAATCAAGAAACTGCACAAATTCAAGTTATGCAGTTATTGACTATGCATAAACAACTTTTAGCAGGAAATAGTGAAGATCCTGTTCAAGCCGTTTTAACATTGTTGAAATAAACATATGAAGACTTCTATCCAAAAAGCTCAAGCGAGCGATATTCAACACCTTGCAAAAATCCATCAGCTTACTTTTATTCGTCAAAAGGATTCATATCAATGGATTCTTTCAACTTTTTCTGCATATCCTCGTTATATTTGTTATGTGCTTAAATGTGATGAGCACATATCAGGTTATATCTTTTGGGCGCAAAAATCAGGGTTTCGTCCAGAAGTTATTTTAGAATTAGACCAAATGGCTATCCACCCTGAATTTCAAAGAAAGGGCTTAAGTAAACGGTTGATAGAGGAGTCGTTGATCCTTTTAGAAGAAGAGTTGATGCAAAATCAGCAAAGTATTAAAAATATCTTGGTCAATACGAGTTACGATAATTTTGCTAAAAAAATTTATGAAGATGTTTTAGCTGCAAAAGAAGTTGCAATCATTGCTGACTTATTTCGGTTGCCTGAAGTTTGTTTGAAAAGCGACCGACAAAATTTAAAATTTTTAGATGTTGAATCTTAAAATTATAAAACGTACACCCAATCAGAAAACCCTCTACATTTAGAGGGTTTTCTGATTGGGTGTCATAATATTAATGATTATTCCGCACGAATTTTCAGTTCATAACCTGTATATTTACGAATATTGATCACACCTGTATCCATGATGAGATACTGCCCTTTAATGCCTTGTAATTTGCCACGAATGACAGGGGTTTTATCGAGGTTATGTGATTTAATTTTTTCAGGATAAATATCGACAGGATAGATAAACTCTCGAGGTAATTCATGCTCTAAAATTTCAACATTTTCATTGAAATCTAGGCTCATGCTGAATTCATCACGAATCATTTCAATGTGTGACCCAAATTCATTGAGTAACTCATCACGTGCCTCAATCAAATTTAAAGGTTCAGCTTCACCTTTAAGCAGTTTGCGCCAATCGGTTTTATCGGCAACTTGTGTACCAAACATCACTTCAAGCTGCCCTGATAAACGTCTTGAACCCACTTTCATAATTGGCAATGCTTGTGTTGCCCCTTGATCGAGCCAACGCGTGGGCATTTGACCAAGACGTGTAATGCCTACTTTTAAAGCGCTTGAATTTGCCAAATATACAATATGTGGTTGAAAGCAAACTTCTCGTGCAAAGCTTTCTTCGCGGCATGTACCCAAATGATAATGGCACGTTTCAGGCTTCATAATGCACATATCACATGAAGCTTTGGTTTTCATGCATTTAAAGCAGTGCCCTTGAGAATATGATTTTGGTGTTTTAGAACCACAGCTTACACAGTAAATGCTACCTGTGGCTTCAAGTTCAATTTCTTGCCCAAGCTGAAATGGACGTTCGATTTGTGAGCGATCTAGTACAAATTTATATTCAACATTTGCCTTGTGGCTTTGCTGATCAGTTACACTAAGATCTTTCAGATCTGCATGCATTTTATGACAAATGCCTTGTAGTTCCATGTTGTATTACTCTTTCAATATAAGGTGCAGGTATGGCGGAGCAAAATGTCATCACGTCAATGCTAGACGATTTGTCTGCGGAACAACCTATTCAAACTGCATTGTGTATTGGGCAGAATTTAGCGCAATATCAAACAAATCATTCAATTCAATGGCACTATTTTAACGTATCTGAGTTTTTAAGTCTGCCTTTTACACAGCGATATGATCTTGGATTTGTTCTGCTCGATAGTGACGAATTTGCCAATATTAGCGACACGCAAAAAGCACAAATGCTCGTTAAACTCCGAGATTTGTTGGCAAAACGCATTGTCGTAACCTGTAAATTACAAGATGAAAAACTATTACGTTCTCTTGGTTTCACTCAATTGATTGATAAAACTACCCACGAAAGTGATTTTGCTTTGTGGCAGTTCAATATTTTGACTTATAAGCATGTCCCTGATTGGTTTAACTCAAAATTTTGGGCAAACCCTGAAAATTGGAATAAATTCCGTTGGTAATTAAGTGCATCATTACAATATTAAATTAGCACACTACTGAATGAGATTTTTTAGTGGGTATATAGAGTAGACAATCATTGCTACTGAGCTGACATCCGCATAAAATCATATTTTTAAATGAACAGATACAGGACGGCATTATGCTACAAGATTTTATTGAAGAGCAGAAATTGGTCTGTGAAGAATTTGACTCAAGATACATTAAAGTCAATGAAGATGATCTTGTTGCAATTGCAAAACAGACGTTGACTAAAGAACCGATTGTCGGTTTACGTAAAAAGCCAGATGAAGATAAAGTTGCTTGGTTTATTTACGGTGGTGAACTTGAAGATGGTAAAGATTTCTTTGACATTATTACTGTTAAAGAACTTGAAGAAATTTTTCCTGATGCGTTGGTGTATCTTGCGCTAGAAGAAGGTTTTCGTTTTATGATAGATGCAGATGAATATGAAGATGTATGGCGTGAAGGCGCGTTATAAGTTTTGAAAAATACTTGGGATAATGACTGCATTATCCCATTTCTAAATAAAAAAGATGATTAAGCTATGCCAAATAAAACAAGGATGATACAAGTATTATTGAGTACATATTTTTTAGTATGTACAAGTTCTATTTATGCTATTCAACAAATACCTACTCGGTTAGAAATATCAAAAGAACACATGCCACAATTAGGCATTCAATCGGTGGAAGCGAATCAAAAACTTACCCAAGCACAATATGATCAGCAGATTGAACACTATACAGCGCAAGTGAATGCGACCAAATTAATACTAGATGATCCTAATGCTCAAAGTGATGCCTCTGCACAGAAACAGGCATTTTGTAGCCGTATAAAGGCGTATCATCAAATTGCAGAACTTTCTAAGCAAAATATAGAACTTGATATGGCATCTGCTATGCTTATGATTGCCAATAATTTTATTGAAAAGCAACATCAAAGCTTAGTCAATTCAGGAATGACGGAACAAGTTTTTTGTACATCTATGGAAAAGAAGGAATGAATTTAAGTTGAAAAGATGAATTGTCAGATAATGACATAAAAATGGCAGAAAATGATAAGCGGTTATTCATAAAAATACTGATAATAACGCTATTGAAACAAGATGATATTCGATTTTCCCTGGTCAGATATGTTTGTCTCAATCATCAATTCATGATTGATGCCCGACCCGCTGTCATAGGCGGGTTTTTTAATGCACGTGATTTAAGGTGGCTTTAAACATCTTAAAAGTAAAATAGCACTTTTTAAACCTTACAAAAAAATCTATAATTTTCTAAGAAAATCAATTTTATGAAATGGTTTAGCCGTATGAAATGGGATGATATTGGTCAACAACCGTGCTCAATTGCTCGGACATTATCTGTGGTTGGAGATCGTTGGACAATGCTAATTATTCGTAATGCATTTATGGGGTTACGTCGTTTTGATGATTTTCAAGAAAACTTAGGTGTCACTCGGCATGTGCTGTCTGAGCGTTTAAAGCGTTTGGTGGAAAATGAAATTTTACAAAAAGTTCAATATCCTGATCGTGCTGATCGTTTTGAATATCGCCTGACAGAAAAAGGTTTGCAGCTTTATCCTATTTTGCTCAGTATGACCAATTGGGCAGACCAATGGATGGATCAAGGTTTGGGTGCGCCTGTGCAATATCAGCATAAAGGTTGTGGTAAGATTTTTCAGCCTTTATTGACCTGTTCAGAATGTGGTGAAACGATTCAGGCACGTCAAGTTAACGCTATTTTTACCGATGCTTATTATCAAACAGTGCAAAAACAGGCGTGATATTTTGCTATGAAGCTTCAATTTGAAAAGATTAGATCCTATTTTATAGACAATTCGCAGGTTTTGGCACGCCAGCAAGACGACTTAAATGTCGTGCGACTAATCCTGTATTAAACTTTTCCTGCAATACCGCATTGTTGATCTCAGGACTAATGGTTTTCATGAGAAATTTAATCAGTGGGCGAGTCGCAGGAGCGTGTCCAAATTGTGCATAGAACTGACGTACAGCATTTAAGACTTCAAAATGCCAAGGGCTAAGCTCAATCTCAAGACTTTCAGCGAGTTGCTGTGCAACATCTTCATTCCAAAGGGTGTAATCCACCAAATGTCCATCTTGATCCAATTCAAAGTTCATAAAATAGCCTAAGCAGTATGGTCGATTAATTTTAAATAGATGAATAAGGGCTGTCTATATCATCTCATCATAATTTCATAAAAATACTTTTTTATGCTGAAATTTTTAAGTCATTATTTATTTCAAACTAATACACCGCGTAAAATGAAGTACTAAATTCGCCAAGTCATCATAATTGAGTTGTTGAATGTGAGAGGGAAGTGGTATGGGGTTTAATTCAGCATCTTGTTTTAAAATATACAGATATGGATAGGCAGCTAAGCGTTGATCTTGAGCAAACAGTACAGCATCAGCAAATAAAACAATGCTGTCATTTAGACTCATCATTTGCCATAATTGATTCAAAATCATATCTGTTTTAGCAAATTCAGATTGAATAAAATAAAGTGTTTGATCACTCATATGATTGTTCCTATTCATATTTTTAAATTGCAATAATACTGATATTTAAAATGTTCAACATATCAGGAAATGGTGTGATTCAGCAGATATGGCGTTGAAAATGTAGATTACCAATATAGGACATGATCAAATTTTTGAATAAATGTTGTGTTTAATTCTACAAACTCAATGTCTTGTGTAGATGCTTTGATAAAAGCTGATGCTTGTTCAGTTAATTCCACCAAAATAGGCGTTAAATCATAAAACTCAAAGCTATCAATTAAATTTGAGGCAGGTTTAAAGGCATGCTTGAGTGGATCAAATGCTCTTTCAGACTGTAACAGACTTAACGCACCTTGTTTGAGTAAGACTTTCACTTCACAACCAAATGTGGCTAAAACCATAGTGGCAGAAAGACTTTCAGAGACTTGCAGACGGTTTAAGTCAGGCTGCGTTAAAATAACAAGAACATTTTTCACACAATTCCACCCTTCAATTGAAATAATTTCATAAACATAACCACTTAGAATTGAATTAGACGTTCTGTAGATTGAACTGCATCGGCAAGCTCACCGAGTCCGACCAATTCATAGCCTGAAGCAAGATTGTGTGCCTGAATTTTATGGCGTTGTGCATTTTCAGCATCGGTGATACCTCGTGCTAAAGCCGCACTTACACAGACAGGAAGTCGGATCTGCAATTTTTGCCATTCAAGGGTCAGATTACGCTGATCATCGGGAACCCATTGAAATGCATTGGCAACCTGAACGCCATCTTGATAAAAGAAGATACGGACTTCCTCTTTTTTTACGATGAGTGATTGTGCAAGTCCTAAAGCATGCCACGCATGAATTGAACTCGGTGCAGATGTAATCAGCAATAAGGTAGACATTGAGTTTTGATCCGAAGAGTGGAGAAACAAGCTTTGCTATTCTGACTTGATAACAAATAGGTAGTATACAATTATTTTAGTAGGCATCTAAAGAATTTAAAGCTAAATATTAAAAATATTAAAAAATAAATATTTAAAAACAATGATTTATTTACCAGTGGGTTTGTAAAGTGATGATGCGTGGAATGGAAAATAATTGAAAAGCCCTCAATTGAGGGCTCAATCCTTTTAGTTTGAATTGTATTAGATCAATTATAAATCTTAATTTTTAATGATATTTATTGAAAATAACTTCGCCAATTTCATTAATTATTTTTGATCTTTCATCAAGGGTAGTGTTACTTTTTCTTACATAGATACTTATAAATAATGGCTCTTGAGTTGCTGACCACACCATTGATGTTATCCCTCTAATACCATAGTCACTTGCTCCAGAGCGATCTGCTATTGACCAACCTTTTGGTAATCTAGCTCGTAGCAGATTGTCAGCAACTTTATTATCCATCATCCAGCTTTTAAGTTGTTCTTTAGAATTTTTAGAAAGCGTATTCCCAATGAGTAACTTGCTTAAACTTTCACTCATTGCATCAGCAGTCGTTGTATCCCTTAAATCATATTCTGGATTAATAACAAGTTCTGGTTCATACCTATCAGATCTGGTTTTTGTATCACCTAAATCTCTCATGAACTGAGTCAATTTTTGAGGGCCACCAACGGCTGAAATAGTAATATTTGCGGCAGTATTGTCACTATAAGCTGTTGTTGCAGCACAAGCTTCTCTCAGAGTCATATTTTTATTTATTCGTTTAATTGTGACAGGAGAGTATGTAACAATATCTTTTTTATCGATCAATACTTTTTTGTCTAAAGATAATAATTTCTTATCGACATTAGCAAGTACGTTTGCACATGCTAAAGCTTTAACCGTGCTATCTAATGGGAAACGAGTGTCTCCATTTACTGATTCAAGCTTTTTTGAATTAGCATCAAATATAGATACACCGACTTTCCATCCTTCTTTTTCTAATGAGTTTACTTTATCTTCTAATAGTGAAGCATTAGTCGATGTTAGGCATAATGTAGAGATAAGTGTGCCAAGTAAAATTTGACTTTTTGATATTAAATTCATATTAATCATAACCGTAAAAAATAAAAAACTTGAAAAAATAATTTCTTTAGAATTTAGAAAGTGTTGTTACTGATGATGAGGTAATATTTTTATTACTCCTTTTGTGAACAATGATAGGTTACATTTCAATAATAATTATAAGGGATGAGTCTTAGAATTGGTGGGACAATTAAGCTTGATTACATTTTATATACTTTATACAAAATTCTTGATGTTTAATTATCGGTAACTATTTCTTATATGAAACGGGAATAGTTTTCAGTGCATTATCATGGTTTCTTCGATTTACCTAGTGAAGATTGATCTGAATAAAATAGCGTCATTTTTTTCATAAACAATATACGATTAATAGCCACAACTACAACACATGTAATATTATGAACTTGTAAAATAATAATGTTGGAAAGCTGTTACGTATTAGATGATGTAATAGAAATTTTAAGTTACTTTTCACTTTCAATATGTGTGGGTAAGTTATTGAAAATACATAATTAACACTAATATCCTGTAAGGCTTTGACTACTATGAGGAGTGTCTAAACAATGATTTTAGGTTTTATTTAGACACTTTAGTAGGTTTTATTAAAAAAACAATATAATTAAATATTAAAAAACAATGCTTTATATTAATATTGATGTTTTATGAGTATTTAAATCGCTTTATTATCTGCATTAAATTAACCGTATTTTCTTCCATTTCTTTATTTTATAGCTAGAATACAGAGCAATCTGCACCAATTCTGCACCATAAAATGAAAATACCAAAACCGATACAGCGTGGTTCAAGTTGGCGGATTACAGTCACATTTGAAAACAAGAGATATACAGCAACCAGAGACACTGCTAAAGAGTGTGAACATTGGGCTTCATTGAAGCTATTGGAGTTAAAAACAGGAAGGTCTGAGCTTATACAAGGTATAAAACCTGCATATCCATTTCGTCAATTATGTGAAAAGTACTTTCAAGAGCATGGCCGACATATGCGGTCAGCTCGAACAATTCTGATTAAGATAAAAAATCTTGACCGTATTGCGCCAAATATTGCCGATAAATCTATTTACGACTTTAAGCCAACTGATATTGCGTTGTGGCGCAATAATCGTAAAAAAGTAGTAAAGGTGGCAACATTAAGAAATGAGCACGCAATTTACTCGGCTATTTTTACTTATGCAATGAAAGAGCTTTTTTTAATTGAATCGAATGTTTGGCATACAGTGGCAATGCCGGGAAAAGAAAAATCAAGAAACCAACGGATTACACCAGAACAGCAAAATAAGCTGCTCGAAGCTCTTGGCTGGAATGGTTTAATTACACCTGTTGATCCAAAGCAATATGTAGCATGGGCGTTTTTATTTGCACTTGAAACAGCAATGCGACAGGGTGAAATTCTCGCAATGCGCAGAGAAGATTTAAGGGATGGTTTTGTACATCTGCCGATGACCAAAAATGGAGAATCTCGAAATGTACCCTTATCAAAGGAAGCGAAAAGATTAATTTCAATTCTTCCTCTTAATAATGAGTTAGTACCAATTTCGAAACATATATGCTGCATGGCTTGGATAAGAGCCAAGAAAAAAGCAAACCTTGCTCAAATAAACTTCCATGATTCACGGCATGAAGCTATTACAAGGATGGTTAAGGTTAGGAAGTTGCCAGTTGAAGTTTTGGCAAAAATAACAGGACACAAGACCATCGGGATATTAATTAATACATACTACAATCCTGATGCACAAGACTTAGTAGAAATGTTTAACGACAGTGAGAGCTAATTAGCTCTCGGTCTGCCTCTTTTATTTCTTGCTGTCAGTAACTCATGAGCTAAGCGTGAATTATACAAGGCCTTTCCTTTAGTGCCTTGATTAATTGATACAAGCCGATCTCTGATTACATCCACACTAAAATTGTATTTCTTGGCCAACTGAGAAGCAGAAAGAAGTTCGGCTTCTAATTCTTTCAACTCTTTAACAATCCCTCCACCCAAGTTCTGACCAAGCAAAATGTGAGGAGGGGTGTCAGCTTCAATGATAATCGCGTATTTTAGAATTCCCATCATGACACCTCCTTCAAACTTTGAGCGATTGCATCAAAATCAATTTTCGCTTTAGCCCAAATTGCCTCTGCACCATCCTC